>CAVEDT010000181.1:0-4036 GCA_963614475.1 Roseburia faecis | reverse complement strand
CTTCGGCGGACATCAGCGAGTGTCCGTCGTTGATGATTTCGCCCAAACCGGCGGGGCATTCGAGGGTATAGTCTTTGTAGTCGGCATTGATCAGTTTGCCGTATTTATTGTAAGCATATACCACGGGGGTGTATACGGCCAGGGACGGAATCTTGACGGTCCAGTCGGCGAATTGCAGCTCGGCGATCTCGTTGTCTTCGGGTGCTTCGAGTACGGCGAATACGCCGCCGCCTACCGAGCGTTCGCTACCGTCGCTGCAGTGGTTGCGGATGCCCAGAGCCTGGGTATACAGCGTGGACGAGCCACCACCGTCGATATTGGTGGACTCGTAAGCGCCGGCATAGCGCATCACGTCAGCCAGCATGGAGGTGGTCACACCTGCCGAAGCGCTGGTGCGGCCGTCGATAACCATCATGATGATGTGCTTGCGGTCCTTGGTGTAGCCGATACATGTACGCGGATGACGCGAGGAGGCATCGCCGCGTTCGGCCTCGGTATCAAGAGTCTCGCCAAGTCCTACATTCTTGGGGTTGCCCGAAACGATGCTGCGCGGGTATATGCGCTGGCCGTCGGAAGTGAGGATGACGTTGTCGATGGTGACTACATCGCCCGGTTTGAGACCTTTGACAAAATCGGCAGCGCCGGTATTGCCCTGCGATGTTCCGCCACGACCGTGGAGTACAAAGCCGTCATCCGGAATTTTTGTGTCACAGGTGCTGTTGGGTTCGGAGGTCACGACAACCTTGAAGGTGCCGCCGGCGGTGAATTTTTCGCCTTCGACAAGTTTGACCGTCACCTCGTAGCAGCTGCCGGCGCGGTCACCCTGGTTGGTGCTGCCCCAGTAGCGCGGAGTGTACAGGGTCAAGCCTTTATTGATACTTGCGCAATTCACGCCCTTGAAGGAGGTGGTCAGGTCGCCGCAAGCAGCCGTGCCTTGGTAGTAGTCCAGATGGTCGACGTAGGGTACGCCACTCATATCGTATACAAATTGATACCACTGATTGTGAGCGGTATAAACCTCGTTTTCGACGGTGCACGAGCTGGTAGGTGTTCCGACCTGCGAGGAGCCGTTGGTAGCGGTACCGCTGGTCCAATAGAAGTCGCCGTTGGTGCCTGCAAAATAGAGCAGACCGTCCTTGGAGTGGGACTCGGCCATAGCCGAGGTGCGGGATGTTCCGGCAACCTTGTCCGTACCGCTGACCGTGCGTATGGACACGCCGGGAGTGGATACATCTACGGTGAGGTAGAATACGTTGAGGGGGTTGGGGCCTTCGAGGCGCAATTGTGTCTGCGTGGTACCGGGGCCGACCTTGGCATGGAACAGTGTGTCTACCGTGTAGTCGACACCGCGAATGTCTATATGGTCCAACTCGGCAAAGGATGTCAGCGCAAAAGTCGCGCCCAATGCCAATGTTAGAAGTCGTTTCATATTGTTGCTTTTAGGTTTTTAGTCTTTGATATGTTGTATGTCTTTGCCTTATAGAAAAAGGGGGAGGGGCACACTGCCACTCCCCCTTTTTATGGTCGAGAAATGTAGCTCGTATTATTTAACGATAACTTTGCCACCCTTGTTGCCCTGACGAGTCAGATAGATACCGGGGGTAAGGTTGTTGGCGTTAACTTCTACACCATTGAGGTTGAAGTACTGCACGGGGGCGTTGTTGTTGTCGTCAACAGTGATGTCGCTGACACCGCCGGGGGTCTGGTAGCCTTCGGGAGCAACCTGATATACGGCGAGACCGTTGTAGCACTTGTAGGTGAGTACGAAAACACCATCCATGCCGGTGGGGTCGGTGATGTGAACAGCGTCAAGAGCGTGGTAACGTGTGCCACCGTCGGAGGTGTCACCGAGGCCCTGATTTCCGGGGATAACCCACATTTGCTTCATACCTTCGAAGGACTGACCTTCGCCGAGTTGAGCGATACGAGCGCCGCAGATAACGCCGGTAGCTTCGTCAGCCTTATTGTACTGGTTCATGGAGTATACGATGAAGTCCTTGTCTGCAAGGTTGAATTCGGCTATACCGTTTGTACCGGCATCCAGGGGAAGCAATTCGGCGGGAGCATTCTTGAAGCTGTCAACGATGCCACCAGTGGTGTTGTACAGTGTGGGATAGGTTGTGAAGCCGTCGATGTAAAACAGCTGACCGGAGAAGTCTTCGTCCTTAACGATGGCAGCTGTGGGAGCGTAGCTCCACGAAGCCTTACCTTCGGGATAGGTCTCTTCGAAGTTCTGTGCGTAGTACGAGCCGTCGTTCATCAGGGGCTGCCATGCGTCTTCGCCTTCGGCACCCTGCTCGGCGCGGAAACCGTAAACGGGAGCTGCTGTACCATTGATAGCGGCCATGTATACACAGGGAGCTTCCTGCAGTGTAACGTCACCTACAATGCTGCAGTAGTCGATACGGCCGGCGTTGGTTGCGCTCCAGTCGTCTTCGCCGAGAGCGAAGTCATTGACGATGGTGCATTCGCCGGTTTCCATATTCACTTGATATACGCGCTGTGCATTGGCTCCGGAAACAACGGCATCCTTGCCTTCGCCCGTGGTCTTGAGGGTGGAGGACAGATAGCCGGCAATCCATACGTGGCCGTAGGAGTCGCAACCGATTTGGTTGGCGCAAAGTTGGCCGGTGATGGGTTTGCCTTCGTATGTGCATTGGAGAACGCGCTCTTCCTTACCGGTAAGGAAGTTGATGACAACGATCTTAGCGTAGTCATTGGAGGTCTCGCCTTCGGTTACGGTGTTAGACCAGCCTACGAGGATCTTGATATCTTCGTTCTTGTCACCTAACTTGGCGACACATGCTGTACGAGCTTTGGTACCCTGCTGCATAAAAGAGTAGCGAGCAAACTCGTAATTATTGTGGAAGCGGTCGGCAATCCACATGTTTTTACACTCAAGGCCGTCTATTGTTTCGTAAGTGGCCCCGTCCAATACGGCGAAAGCAGACGATGATGCCAGCGCCATAGTCGCAAGAAGTAAAATCTTTTTCATGCGGTTCTGTTTTTTAGGGTTAGTAGATAAATATTCAAATTATTATAGGTTACAGCCTTACATACGCGCCGAGGCGGTGATGTATATGCCGGGAAACACGTGTACGCCCTTTTGTCGCAAGGCTTGACTTCATCAGGCCGATTGGCCGGTTGGGTGCATACGCTTTCACGCCGCTAAATTACCACTAATTTCCGACATAAAGCCATTTTAACATCCTAAAAAAATATTAAAATGTGCTAAAAGCGGCACCCCGTCTTTGTTCGGAATGCCGTTTATGTCATTTTGTTTATATCCGCTGTCGTGAACAACGAAACCGAAGTATAGCATCAAAACCGTTGACCCGGTAGGAGGGTGTATCGTAATGCTGAATTATTGTAGGGACGCAATACATTGCGTCCGCAGCGACTGAGAGCAATATTGCATAATACACTTGAAATCACCGTACTACCATCATACTGCACGGGCGCTATGTATAGCGCCCCTACAATGATACAATATTTAATTCCTCCACAAGGATTAACCGATCTGCATATGTCTGCCGGAGGAAGTTGTCACTTGGTGAGGACTATGCGCGATTCTTCGATATAGCGGCGAAGGTTGATGATAGCGTAGCGCATACGCCCGAGAGCGGTATTGATGCTTACGCCCGTACGCTCGGCTATCTCCTTGAAAGACAAGTCGCGATAGTAGCGCATGGCCAGCACTTGACGCTGCTCGCGAGGCAGGCGGCGTATCATGGCGCGCACGTCTTCGCGGATGGTCTTGGCTATCAAAAGGTCTTCGATGTTTTCCTCGGCCAGCTCCATACGGTTGAGCAGGTTTTTGTCTTCGGACATACCGTCGGCGCTGACCACGGCATAGCCGCGATCGGCACGATAGTGGTCGATCATGATGTTGTGCGCGATGCGTGTCAGCCACGAGGCGAATTTGCCGTCAGGCGTGTACCGACCTTGTTTGATGGTCGTGATTACCTTGACAAAAGTCTCTTGGAAAAAGTCGTTTGCCAGATCCTCGTCACGTATGACACGCAAGATGTAATTG
>CAVEDT010000180.1:0-4041 GCA_963614475.1 Roseburia faecis | reverse complement strand
GCAGTAGGCCTGTAATGATGGCTACAAATACCAATGGATAGGCGGTGACTATCTGTGGGAGCATATCCCAATGCATACTTTCGGTAATTTGTGTAAGCATGTCGCCAAGGGTTTCCATGGACGGGGCGCGGAATACTGCAAAGCCGATTACGACAAGTACGAATGTAAGTGTGATATTGAATGCAATGGCGGGCATAGAGCCTTTGAGCCATTGTGGCGTGTGCCATATTTTGCGCAGTATCTTGTGTATAGCCAGCATTGCTCCGTGGTAGGCTCCCCAAATAAGGTACATCCATGATGCTCCGTGCCATAGGCCACCGATGACCATGGTGAGCATGAGGTTGGTGTACATGCGTATTTGACTGCATCTGTTGCCGCCCAGAGGTATGTATATGTAGTCACGCAGCCACGAGGAGAGCGAAATATGCCATCTGCGCCAAAATTCGGTGGGGCTTTGGGACTTGAAAGGTGAGTTAAAGTTGTCTTTGAAGCGGTATCCCAGGAGTAGGGCAATACCTATTGCCATGTCGCTGTATCCCGAGAAGTCGCAGTATAATTGGAGCGTAAATCCGATGGATCCGAAGACGTTTTCTATGCCTGAGTACAGGGATGGATTCTCGAATATTCGATCTACGAAGTTGCCGCTGATATAGTCAGCGATTATGACTTTTTTGATGAGACCTGTCATGATGAGGAAGAATCCTTCGCCAATCATAGCACGTGTGGCTTCGGCACGTGCTTGTATTTGGGGTATGAGGTCGCGTGCTCGTACTACGGGACCGGCAAGAAGCGGCGGGAAGAATGTGAGGAAGAAAGCGTATTCGAGGAAGTTGCGTACCGGAGTCATCTTGCCGCGGTAGATATCCACGATGTATGATATGGACCTAAATGTGAAGAAGGATATGCCGGCGGGTAGTATGATGTCGAGTGCGTCAAAATGTGTGCCTGTGATGTTTGCGAATGTCTCGTACAGCAGGTTGAAGTACTTGAAATACACAAGCATACCCACGTTTACGACCACATTAATGGCTACAATCGAACGTCTGACCCATCCGCGGACGGCGCAACCCAGCCATCGTCCGAGTAGATAATCGCTGACGCATACGCCCATAAGTATGAAGCAGCATTCGGCGCTGTTCTTGTAATAGAAGTAGAGCGAAAAGAGGATGACAAACACCATTTTGACCGTATGGTGACGACGCATCATACGGTATATGGCAAGGAATAGCAAGAAAATGAGCATAAAAGCGCAGGTGTTGAACAACAGCGGATTGTGGCTGTCGTACAGCAGTGCGCTTGTCAGTGCGTCAGTGTCTATCGATTGAGCTATATTGTTCATTGTCTAATTTGTGGAAAGGTCTGCGATGTCGTAATGTCAGCGACGGCGTCTGCGCCTTCCTTTGTTTCGTTTCTTGGAGGATTTGGTGCTTTTATATTTTTTCTTTGAGGAGCGTGATTTCTTGGTTGTGGCGGTGCGCTTTGTCGCCGTTGTCGCTGTCTTAGACTTTTCGGATGCCGATTCGTTGCTCTGTGGTTTGGCTGGGATGGCTGATGCCGGAATTTTGGCAACAGTTTTACCTGTGAGAGCTGCGTCCAAAGCTTCGGCCAGAAGGTCGCCTTCGAGGTGATATCCGGTCCAAGTGCGGTGAATTCGGTCGCCTCCGAGCAGATGCGCCGACAGCCAAGGAGTCGAGGACCCATTGCCTCCGGCGACATCATACCAGTCCCACGTGGCTATATGGTGTTGCTCGCCATATCGGAGTATGGCCGAACGTAGCCGAGCGATATTGCTATTGACTGCGAAGGACCGTACGCGTTTTATCTTGGCGCGTCTGCGACGCTTACGTCGTGTGCGAACGGTGGTGTAGACGCTGCGCTGACATTCGGACGGAGTTGTCAGCAAAATTTGTACGCCGGGATTGTGCGCGTGTATGTCTGATACAAGGGCATCGATTTGTCGCGTGAAAGTCTCGTCCGATATTTTTCCGAATGCTTCGTTTGTACCCAAACTTAGGATCACCAAGTCCGGGGCAAGTTGTCGCAGCGAGGCGCCGAATCCTCCAATACTATTGTACTGAGAGAAGGTGGCTCCGTTATTGCCTATTGCGTGGTATCGGACGCCGTGGTCGTTGTGTCTCAGTTCGAAGCCGTAGATGTTGCCACCCGGAGCGTCTATCGTGATTGTGCATGCCGATACAGCGTGACCGAGTACGGCGAGTGTGGCGTTGGAACCATCTATTTCGTCAAAATCTATATCTGCCGAGCCTACGGCGATTGCCGAGATTGAAATCTCGCCGCGTCCATATACCGCAATTGCGTCAAACGGTTGTGCATCGGAGATGTCAAAAGATACCGTGTAGGCGGGCATCGCCAATGATATTCCCGTAAATCCCATTGTCGTGGGCCACGGCATACGCATAAGTTTGGCCGATGAAAAAGACGTGGGCGATGTGATACGATAGTCAACGGGTTGGTTTGTCCCTGCAAGGCGGAAGGGGGTTATTAGTCCGCGGCCGGCATTACCATAACGTCGTTGGAGATGGCGTCGTACACGTGAGGTATTGCCTTCGGCTTGTATGTGCGAGTCGCCGATGTGCACGATGTCAAGGGTGCCGTGTCCGGCGGCAGCGTCTTTCAAGATGTGCCGCAGTCCCGACCAATCGGCACCGTTGAGGCATATCCGGTTGGCGTTGTAATGGATAAATGCATATCGGCGTGATTCCGAACCGGACTCGAGATCTTCGCCGAATACCGGGTTGGCACGTACGTCCGCGTCCGTGGTGTCAGGCGATGTCGCATGTTCCTCGACAGATGCAGCGAGCGCATCTGTCGGCCCGATTGCAAGAGCAACCAAAGATAATGCTAATATGATAGAACGCACAATCATTTGAAAGCGGCGACGATAGCGTTATACAGCAGTATGGCCAGGCGACTGCCGCCCTTGGCATTGAGGTGTATATAGTCCGGATTGATTTCACCGGCTTCGCGCCACTCGATGGCGGCATTTTCGCCGCCCATAGCAGCGCGTGTGTCCCAGAATAGTGCGCCTCCGAAGCGTGCGGCATCGCGTTGGGCATCAACCATGGCTTGCGCCGTAGGTATAGACTTGACTTGAGTGCCTGATTTTTGCCCTCGGTCGCCGATGCCCATGACCATAATGTCTGCGTTGGGATAGCAGGCACGCAGGCGTTGAATAAGCGAAACCATCAGCTTGGAGTATCCGCCATAGGACTTCTGCTTGGAAGTCAGAGCATTGATGCCGTATTCGATGATTATCAGGTCGTAATCAACGTATTGCCGCATTTGCGCAGCAAGGTCGATATTGGTCTTGCGGTTGGCTACGCCCGAATTGCCTCGCAGGGACATACAGTCGACAGCGATGCCGTTGGCGCCATCGAGATATGCACCCAGGACAACAATGCCCGGAGTCGTAGTCGAGATGGATGCCTTCTTCGTCATTCCTTCTGCCTGAATACATTGCACCTTGGATGAGGCCGCCAAGGTGTAGGTATTTGTCCCGCCATCGGTGGATATGGTGATGCAGCCGCCTTCCGGGGCTATACATAATAGCCGAGTACGCGACCATCCCGTCTCGCCTTTGGCGGCTTTGAATGTCGTTTGAGACTTGGCGGTGCTGACAAAGTATTCGCCTGAGAGCGAGCGGTAAGCGTCTTTGGCGTCCTTGCGTATGTCCACCTGTTTCCACCCCGAGCAAGTCTGTCGCACCGTACGGCGAAATCCGGGAATCTCACTCTGCATATACATATATCCGACACCGGCACCGCCGTAGACTTTGCGCAAGTCGCGGCGCAGGTCACCCGTGAGTATATCTCCTTCGATGTAGCTGTCGCCTATGACGGCTATGCGTGCCTGCCTGCCCGAGGCTATGGCCGAACGCAGTCTTTGCAAGCCCGCATTGGCTTTTGTGTAGTCTTCGATGAGGACGTCCCCGGCCGCATTGCGTGGGGCGGGTGTGGCTGCTTTGACGTGTGCAGAGTCGGGCATAGACGAAGCATCATTCACTACGGTTGTCCCTTTGGG
>CAVEDT010000179.1:0-4061 GCA_963614475.1 Roseburia faecis | reverse complement strand
TACACGCACAACGAGCTGATAAGACCGATGTTAGTACCTTCAGGGGTCTCGATGGGGCACAGACGGCCGTAGTGAGTGTAGTGTACGTCTCGCACCTCGAAGCCTGCACGCTCACGCGACAGACCGCCGGGACCTAACGCCGACATACGACGCTTGTGCGTAATCTCGGCCAGAGGGTTGGTCTGGTCCATAAACTGCGACAAAGCGTTGGTACCGAAGAAGGTATTGATGACAGACGAAATAGTTTTGGCGTTGATCAGGTCGATGGGTGTGAACGTCTCGTTGTCACGGACATTCATACGCTCGCGGATGGTGCGGGCCATACGTGCCAAGCCTACGCCGAATTGGTTGTAGAGCTGCTCGCCCACGGTACGTACGCGGCGGTTGCTCAAGTGGTCGATATCATCGACATCCGTCTTGCTGTTGATCAGCTCGATCAGATACTTTATGATGGCTACGATGTCTTCTTTGGTCAGTACCTTGACATCGATAGGTATGCTCAGGTTGAGTTTCTTATTGATACGATAGCGGCCCACATCACCGAGGTCATAACGCTTTTCGCTGAAGAAGAGGTTGGTGATTACCTCGCGTGCGGTAGCGTCATCCGGAGCTTCGGCATTGCGCAGCTGGCGATAGATATGGCGTATAGCCTCAGCCTCCGTATTGGTGGGGTCTTTGTGCAACGTATTGAAGATGATAGCGTAATCGCTGGGCGATACGTCGGCACGTTGCAGCATGATGGTGGACACACCTGCATCAAGAATCATATCTATATGTTCCTCGGTCAGTTCTGTCTCACGATCTATCACCGGATCGGTGCGTTCCAGCGAGGTCAACTCACCGGTATCGGGGTCTACCATATCCTCAGTCCATTTTTTCAGGACTACGGCAGCCAGACGACGGTGCTCAGCCACGGCTTTCTTCAAGTTGGTCTTATTGACCTTCACTTCTTCGGCCGGAGCAAAGATTTCGATGATGTCTTTTTCGTTTTCAAAGCCTATGGCACGCAGAAGAGTGGTAACGGGCAACTTCTTCTTACGATCGATATAGGCGTACATCACATTATTGATGTCAGTAGCAAACTCTATCCACGAACCACGGAACGGAATGATACGTGCGCTATAGAGCTTGGTACCGTTGGCATGGGTGCTCTGTCCGAAGAACACACCCGGCGAACGGTGCAACTGCGACACCACAACGCGTTCGGCACCATTGATGACAAAGGTGCCCTTCTCGGTCATATAAGGAATGGGGCCGAGATACACGTCTTGTATCACGGTGTCAAAATCCTCGTGGTCGGGGTCGGTACAGTAAAGTTTAAGCTTGGCTTTCAAAGGCACACTGTAGGTCAGACCGCGCTCAAGGCACTCGTCTATGGAGTATCTCGGAGGGTCAATGTAGTAGTCCAAGAACTCGAGCACAAAGCTGTTGCGCGTATCCACGATGGGGAAGTTCTCGGAGAACACCTTATACAGGCCTTCGTTATTTCGTTTTTCAGGAGGGGTGTCCAGCTGCAAAAAGTCTTGGAAGGACTTCAGCTGTACCTCCAAAAAGTCGGGATAAGGAAGAGGATTCTTTACCGACGCAAAATTAACACGGGGTTTTGTTGTTGGTACTGACATCTATGGTTGGTGATAATTAGGAGGAACTCAGATTACATGTAACTCGCCGCTGTATTGTGACTATAATTTTTATGCCTTCACTGCGGCATCGACCGTCTGCGCCTTGTCGACTTTACCGGATACGTACAAACGCACCATATTATGCCCTGACGCATCAGCTTCGGGACATAATACTGCCGCGTTATGTATGGTCCGCCTTGTCGTAATACTTACAGGCACTGACCGGGTCTTTTGAATCATCTTGTCGATTCGACGTGGCGAGTTGAGCTTCTGTTTAAAATCGTGCCGGCTTTGCGCTGCGGGTCTTAAGTCCGTGACATCCTGTCCGTTGTACTTCGAAGCAGAATACGCGCATGCGAGATTCGCTTCTGTGTGGCGGAATTTTCTTCCTCACCGTTACTTTAGACAGGCCCCTGCGCGTACCCCCGGGGGCCTAACCCCCCGGGAGGCGGTACGCAAGGACTGCCACTGCTGTACCCGTTTGCACGGCTACCGGCATTCTGTGGCCAGTCTCTAAATGAATTAGACACAAAAGGTTAAGAACCGACCCTTAACGGGGATTCTTAACCTATTTACCTGATAGTCAGGTGTATTATTTCAGTTCAACTTCGGCGCCAGCCTCTTCGAGCTGCTTCTTCATGCCTTCAGCATCAGCCTTGGCAAGACCTTCCTTAACGGTGGAAGGAGCGTTGTCGACGAGTTCCTTGGCTTCCTTCAGGCCCAGGCCGGTGAGCTCTTTCACGAGCTTAACCACCTGCAGCTTGGCTGCACCTGCGGCTTTGAGGACTACATCGAAGTTGGTCTTCTCTTCTGCGGCTTCTGCGCCGGCACCGGGAGCGGCGGCTACGGCTACAGCTGCAGCTGCGGGTTCGATACCGTATTCCTCTTTGAGGATCTGAGCGAGTTCGTTTACTTCCTTAACGGTAAGGTTAACAAGTTGTTCAGCAAAAGCTTTTAAATCTGCCATTTTATTTGTGTATTTAGTTGTTTTGTATTTCTGTTTTGATTTATTCTTTGTTGGAGAGCGTCTCTAAGATGCCATGGAGCTTGGTTGCACCGGACTGCAAAGCAGATACGACATTCTTGGCGGGCGATTGCAGCAGAGCCACAACGTCGGCGATGAGTTCGTTCTTGCTCTTGATAGCGCAAAGTGCATCCAGTTGATCGGCACCCATATATACGGTCTCCTCAACGTAGGCTGCCTTCAGGGCAGGAAGAGTATCACCCTTCTTGACAAAGTCTTTAAGCAACTTGGCGGGAACGTTGCCGGTGTTGCAGCACATCAGCGATGTGCTTCCCTTAAGCGCTCCGTAAAGTTCGGTGTAGTCACCTTCAAGCGACTCAAGTGCTTTATGAAGAAGCGTGTTCTTGACAACCATCAGCTTGACTTCTTTGCCGAAGCAGGCACGACGCAGTGCGCTGGTCTTCTCGGCATCCAAGCCGGCTGTCTCCACGAGATAGAAGCAGCTGTATTGCTTGATTGTATTAGCTATCTTCTCGATTACTATAGCCTTATCTTCTTTTTTCATAGTGTGTACTGTTTTAGAAAGATTATGCCTCCATTGACTTGGGGTCAATCTTGACACCCGGGCTCATAGTGCTCGAAAGGAATATACTCTTCAGATACGTGCCCTTAGCGGTGGCGGGTTTCAGCTTGATAAGAGTGTTGATAAACTCGCGGGCGTTCTCAGCAATCTGCGCCGGTGTGAAGGACACCTTGCCTATCGACGAGTGTACGATACCGTTCTTGTCTACCTTGAAGTCTATCTTGCCTTTCTTGACCTCTTCCACAGCCTTGGCTACGTCCATAGTCACTGTACCGCTCTTGGGGTTAGGCATAAGACCACGAGGACCGAGTACACGGCCAAGGGCACCTATCTTACCCATGATTGCGGGCTGAGTGATGATGACGTCCACGTCTGTCCAACCACCTTTGATCTTCTCGATGTACTCGTCAAGACCTACGTAGTCGGCGCCGGCTGCCTTGGCGGCCGCTTCGGCATCAGGGGTGCAAAGCACCAATACTTTCACTTGTTTGCCAGTGCCGTGCGGAAGCGTTACTACGCCACGCACCATCTGGTTAGCCTTTCGGGGATCTACGCCGAGACGTACGTCGATGTCCAACGATGCGTCAAACTTGGTAAAGGTAACTTCCTTAACCTTTTCGGCAGCTTCCGCTAACGTGTAAATCTTCCCGGCTTCAATCTTCGATAAAGCTAACTTTTGGTTTTTTGTAAGTTTACTCATTGCGATTGAATTTTATTAGTTGTTGGCGGGGAATTCTCCGGTAACGGTGATACCCATACTTCTGGCTGTACCGGCAACCATTCGCATTGCCGATTCAATAGTAAAACAGTTCAAATCCGGCATCTTGTCGGCGGCAATTGTCTTTACCTGTTCCCAGCTGATTTGACCTACCTTGGTACGGTTAGGCTGTGC
>CAVEDT010000178.1:0-4063 GCA_963614475.1 Roseburia faecis | reverse complement strand
ATCCTGGCCTATACGTCCGCGGCGTGCGATGCGCGTATGGGCGGTGCCTCGGTGACGGTGATGAGCAATAGCGGCAGCGGCAATCAGGGTATAGCGGCCACCGTCCCCGTGGTGGTATACGCCGATGACACCCATGCCGACGAAGAGCACACCATACGTGCGCTGACGCTGAGCCATCTTACGGCAATATACATCAAACAAAGCCTCGGACGTCTCTCGGCATTATGCGGATGCGTGGTGGCCGCCACCGGCTCCAGTGCCGGAATATGCTACCTCATGGGCGGCGACTACGATCGTGTGGTCGCAACCATCAAGAATATGGTAGCAACCCTCACCGGCATGATTTGCGACGGTGCCAAGCCCAGCTGTGCGCTCAAGCTTACCTCCGGAGTATCCACCGCCGTGGTCAGTGCGCTCGTCGCCATGGAAGGCCATTGTGTCACTCCTCTCGAAGGCATCATTGATGACTCCATAGACAAGACCATCGCCAACCTCACCACCATAGGTCGTGACGCTATGAACGAGACGGATGATACCATACTTCGCATAATGACCTCGAAATGAGTAACAATCTCTCCGGCCGAACCTCAGCCGCGCAAGCGTCCGAAGACCTGCAACGTGCCTGGGATTTCATAGAGAATACCGATGTAAGCGTCTTTCTCACCGGCAAGGCCGGTACGGGCAAGACGACCTTTCTGCGTGACTTGGTGTCGCGCAGCGCCAAGACTTTGGCCGTGGTCGCGCCTTCGGGCGTGGCGGCCATCAATGCCGGTGGCGTCACCATTCATAGTTTTTTCCAGCTACCGCTGTCGCCGTATATCCCCGGGATAGGCATACGCGAACAGCGCTTCAACTTTTCGCGCGACAAGTTGCGCATCATACGCGCCCTTGACGTCCTGGTGATAGACGAAATTTCGATGGTACGCAGCGACCTGCTCGATGCCGTGGACGATGTCTTGCGCCGTATACGCGGCACCCAGGCGCCTTTCGGCGGAGTGCAACTGCTGATGATAGGCGACCTGCGCCAGCTTTCGCCCATAGTTACGCCGCAGGAGTCGCAATTACTGGCGACGCATTACGACACGTCGTATTTCTTCGGCAGTCATGCCTTGCGGCGTTTGCGCTATGTCACCATAAGCCTGCGGCATGTATTCAGACAAAAGGACGGCGAGTTTGTACGCATACTCAACGACATACGCGACGGGCATCCCACGGCCGAGGACTTGCGGGTGCTCAACGGACGCCTCGACCCGGGTTTCACGCCTCCTCCGGATGCCGGGTATATACGTCTGACGACGCACAACCGCATAGCCGACAGCGTCAATAACGCTTGCTTGGACGCCCTGCCGGGACGTGCTTATACCTATAAAGCTCAGACCAAAGGGACATTCCCGGAGACGTCATACCCCACCGATGCAATGCTCACGCTCAAGGCCGGGGCTCAGGTGATGTTCATCAAAAACGACCCCACGGGTGCCGGACGTTTTTTCAACGGCAAGGTGGGACGTGTGGCTTATCTCGATGCCACCACCGTCAAGGTGAGCTTCCCGGGGTCGCCTGAATATGTCACTGTCGAGCCTATGGCGTGGGAAAACACCACTTACGTGGTCAATCCCGAAACCAATACGCTGGAAAGCTCGGTGCAAGGTACTTTCAGCCAATTGCCGTTGCGGCTTGCATGGGCCATCACCATACACAAGAGCCAGGGGCTGACTTTTGACCGCGCCATCATCGATGCCGGAGCCTCATTTGCACCCGGACAGGTGTACGTGGCGTTGAGCCGATGTCGGTCGCTCGAAGGTATGGTGCTTGCGACACCCATCAGTGCCTACTCGGTCATAGATGACCCCGCAGTGGCATCCTATATTGCAGCCGAAGACGCTCGAGTGGCCGAAAGTATAGCCGTACTTCCGCAATTACAGCGCGCCTATCGTGTACGACTGCTATGCGACACCTTCCGTATGGCTCAGATAGATACCCTGCACGGACGTCTGTGCCGCATATTGTCCGATACGTACGGCAAGATGTTCGGCGACATTACACGTATGCACCTCAATGCACACGACGACCTGCGTATGCGCGTAATTGATGTGGCCGACCGCTGGATAGCGCTGCTGGCAGCCACAGATCCTTCGCACATCGCCGATACGGCATTGCAGGACCGCATACGCCGCTCGGCACGATATTTTGCCGACACATTGGGCCAAATCTTCGGGCCGTGGTTCGAAGGCACGGCGATGGTACGTAGCGACAATAAGGTGATGACACGTCGCTTGGCCGATGTCTACGAACAGCTGCGTGTGGCTCTGCGCGCTACGGAGGCATTGATGCAGGTCGTGGCCGAAGGGGGCTTTGATCCCTCGAAAATTTTGGCACAGCGTCGCCGGACTATGCTCCAGGCCTCGGCTGCGCCGGTCAAGAGCCGTACACGCGCCGCCAAGACTACCACTCGCGAGCGCTCGTCCGATGTTTCGGTGGCCATGCTTCGTCAGGGAATGACCATCAAGCAGGTGGCGGCCGAACGACGTCTGTCTCAGTCTACGGTTACGCGCCATATGGCCGACGGCATTGCTGCCGGTCAGGTAGATATCTATACCGTTATGGACCGCCCCGCTGTGGCCGAAATCGCCGATGCGATACGTCTTGCCGGCGAAGATGCCACCCTCGACGAGGTGCGACAGTTGTGCATACGGCGTGTCCCTAAGAGCGAAATTATACTTGTGCGCGCATGGTTGACTCGCTCCAAATAGCCGCAGCCATTGCGGCACGTGTCGAGTTCTTCCATACGGTGGAATTCTATGTCGTGGCCACTGTCGTGGCGGCGGCCGTCATCATCCTGAGTACACGACCCTCCGGCACCAAGCCGGTGCAGACCCGCTTTGCGCGTGCCGCCTTCGAACCCGATTTCGAGCCTTCGGGCGCCGAGCCGATGTTGGAAGTCACGGTGCGCGATGACGGTATGGTGGTATTCACTCGTCACGGCCTCGGGCGCGTTCGTGCCGGCACCGTGGTTGCACTTGCCATTACGGTCAAGGGCTTTGACGTGACGCTCATGGAGCGCATAACCGCCGCCTCGCCGCATGCCGAGGGGATGTATGCACGCCTCGAAAGTCAAGATGCCGATGCTACGACATCTTGCACTTCTGTAGGCGATTGTAGGTATGTGGAAGCGGACGCACGCGCCGGTGTCGCCGAATCTGAAGACACCGGCGAGTCGGATGCTGTCGCAACAAATCCCCAAGGCAATATGTCGGCGGTATTTGTCCTCGATTTCTTTGCCCCTGAATGGTACCATATCCAATATATTAACGAACATGACGGGCGTTTTGCGGCTTTCACGCTCCATGTCCGCCCCGGAATACACACCCGCCGGCCCTTCAAACAGTAGCTCTACAGGCGAGTCTATTGTCGTCAATCATATTGTTGCAATATCTTGCCTTCCTTCAATGCCATTGCCTCCGTTTATGCCTTTTTACGCTCATCCGAGTCTGCGCAATCGGCTAAGGTATAGCTCGGAATATATTTTCATTTCGCTCAAAAATTATTTTATAAAAAATTTGCATTTCGGACGATTGTTGCTTAAATTTGCAGCGAAAACATCCTTTCTATCTCCGGTTGCCTCTTAGACATCACTTGTGGCTCTCGGAAAGGGAGGGAACAATATTAACCTAATACCTAATTTATTATGAACAAAACCACCAACAGACTGAAAGCGCTGCTGACGGCAGTGGCGTTGGGCGTGTGCTGTGCGTATGCACAGACGGCCACGCCGGGAGGCTTTGTCCTACCGAACGCGAATCCGGATGACGACCCCTATGACTTCCGGATGTCCAAGTCGGATGACGGCATGTCCGTCTCGCTCACTCTCAACCGCATCGACCGCACCGTCACCGACTCTGTCGCCGGGACGAGCCGTGTGTCTGTGTCCGGACTATCCTCTACCACCTTTGCCGGACTGCCGGCGCTACCCTACAAGGCTTTCCGCATTGCTCCCGAGGGCAGCGGAAAGCCGCAAATCATCGTGCGCGACAGTACTTACATCGACATCCCGGTCAACCTTGAC
>CAVEDT010000177.1:1899-4080 GCA_963614475.1 Roseburia faecis | reverse complement strand
CATCATACCTATCGAGACTGCCGTATCCGTAGGCAAGATTACGGGATACGTAGGCCTGCCGCAGGGCGCACGCCGACGCAATGCATGCCAGTACTTCTTTGTTAACGGTCGCAATATGCGCCATCCGTATTTCCATAAGGCGGTGATGACGTGCTATCAGGACCTCATAAGCGCCGATGTGCAGCCCAATTACTTTATAAGTTTCGAAGTGCCGGCCGACCGCGTCGATGTAAATGTCCATCCGCAGAAACACGAAATCAAGTTTGAAGACGAGCAACTGATGTGGCAAGTGCTCACCGCAGCGGTCAAAGAATCGCTGGGTAAGTACAACGTGGCGCCGGCTATAGATTTCGATGCTACGGATGTGCCGGATATTCCGCCGCTTAATCCGAATGCAACGGCACCCGACCGCGCCGTCAACGATTCGTTGGATCCGAACTACAATCCATTTGCAACCACGATGCCCGAAACACCGGTATCGGGAGCGTCACGCGGAGGCTACACGGGCGGAGGCCGTTATACCGAGCGAGGGTCGGCACTCAACCGTGATTGGGAACAGCTATATCGCCGTTTCAACGATGGCGGAATACCGATGGAAGATACGTCTACGACTACTACGCAGACCACCATAGAGTTGGATGCTACATCTGCCGTGGACGCGCCTAACCACATGCATAAGCGGTTGATGCACTTTGACAACCGTTACATATTATGCGAAAACAAGGAGGGACTGCTGATGGTAGATGCCCGTCGCGCCCATATCGCAATACTGTTTGACCGTTACATCAGCGACATGGGACAAGGTCCGCTGCCGTCCCAGCAGTTACTCTTTGAGGAAGAAGCCGAAATCGATTGTGCCGCCGCGCCTATGGCCGCGGAGATGCTTCCCGAATTGGAGCGCCTTGGCTTCCGGGTGCAAAAAAAAGACGCTACACATTGGAACGTGACGGCTGCCCCTGCCGCCCTCAACGGTGCCGGCGCAGCCGAAAGCCTTGTATCCATCATCCGTCAGATTGCCGAAAGCGGTGGCGTCGAGAGCGTAGGAGCGGACATACGCCGACGATTGGCTTTGGCGATGGCTCGTACTGCAGCCATAGACGCCCGCCAGCCCCTTAACGATGAAGAAATGGAACGTATGCTCAGCGAGCTATTTCATCTTTCGGCTCCGGGCTATACTCCGGACGGCCTGGTCGTTATGTACACCTTACCCAAAACATCCGTCGATGCCTTCTTCGGCCGATAGAGCTTAACTTTTGAAATGTACTATTGCAATGAAAACAATCGCAAAGCCTTTTATCAAATGGGTTGGAGGTAAAGGACAACTCATAAATCAAATAGAGTCAAAACTCCCGGCAGATTTTGACAGAAGGAAGAATGTGACTTATGTCGAACCTTTCGTCGGTGGAGGTGCTGTCTTATTTCACATGCTACAACAGCATCCAAACATTAAACATGCGGTTATAAATGATATAAATTCAGACCTAATTACATGTTATAGAATGGTTCGGGATAATGTTGAAGAATTAATTACAGCATTGAAAGATATACAATCTCAATATTATTCATTATCGGATACGTCTGCTAAACTTGAGATGTATATGACAGTGCGAAAACGTTATAACACAAAGTGTATGGGGCCTATTGAAAATGCGGCTTATTTCATATTTCTCAATCGTACGTGTTTTAATGGATTATATCGAGTAAATAAGAGTGGTTTGTTCAATGTCCCCTGGGGCAAGCGAATAAAACCTCAGATTTGTGATGAATACACACTTAGAGCGGATAGCCAATTGTTAAAACGAGTAGAAATTCTAGAGGGAGATTTCGAAAAGACTATGATGCATGTAATAGGCAAAGCATTCTTTTATTTTGACCCTCCATATCGGCCCCTGAGTGTAACATCAAATTTTAAGGATTACTCGAAAGAGGTGTTCAATGATGATTCTCAAATTAGATTAAAAGACTTTTGCGATAGAGTCGTCGCTGGAGGACATGATTTTTTGTTGAGTAATTCTGATCCCAAAAATATTAATGAATCCGATAACTTCTTCGACGAGCTATATGGAGCTTATTATATAGATAGGGTGATGGCTGCTCGAAATGTGAATGCCAATGGGCAGAAGCGAGGCAAAATATCGGAGTTATTAATCCGTAGTTATTCTGATACTCAAGATATGATGT
>CAVEDT010000177.1:0-1889 GCA_963614475.1 Roseburia faecis | reverse complement strand
GAGTGTAACAATAAACAAAAAGCGTATGTACAAAGATTTTAATGAATTTATGTCTCAACTAAAAGAGACAAATCAAACTTTGGACTTTTTCTGTGACTTTGATAAAATTACGCAAAATGTAGAGGACATTAAGCTAAGCCTATGTATGCTTAACAGTCTCATAGGTTCTACCGATCTGAGAAAAAGCGTAGAAACGATATGGAATAGGGATAAGGACGCTTTCTCTGTTATGGATATCTTGATAGCAGTGCGGACTCGAGACAAGAAGATAATCCTTGACCCGGCTGGCAAATGTGTGCCATTGAAAAGTATGTTTACTTCGATTGATTCGGTTATGACCTTTTTGAAGGGAACTGGTATTGGCGCCCTTCTACAGAATCAACAGATTAACAATCTTGTGGATTATGTTTTTGGCGTAGAAACCGGATTGGATACTAACGCGCGAAAAAATCGAAGTGGTCACATTATGGAAAATGATGTGGCTGTAAAGCTTACGAAATCGCATATTCCATATAGGACGGAAGTGTATTCAAGAGAATGGCCTGCTATTACAGCTGTTTTGGGTGATGACGAAAAGCGCTTTGACTTCGTCATTGAAACTCCGTCTAAAGTCTATCTTATAGAGGCCAACTTCTATAGCGGAGGCGGTTCAAAGCTTAATGAAGTTGCGCGCTCTTATTCAGATATTTCGCCAAAGATAAACTCTGTAGAAGGGTTCGAATTTGTTTGGTTTACTGATGGGGCTGGTTGGAAATCAGCAAAGAACAAGTTGCAGGAAGCATATAACATCATACCAAGCGTATATAATTTAACTTCTATGGACAACTTTATAAAAATAATTCAAAAGCAATTAGGCATAATCCCGATTGAAGGCGTTGAGTAATTGATTTAGAGAGAAATAATAGCTGTGTAGTTAAAGAATCTCAACTGCACACTCACTATTGATAGTATATATGTCAGTCCAATCATATTATAAATCACCCAACGAAGATTTTATCCTTGCCAATGGTGATAGCATTGATCTGCTTAAAGAGTTCGATTTTAAGTTTGACATGATATTTGCCGATCCACCGTATTTCCTATCTAATGGTGGGATATCGTTGCAAAGTGGTAAAATTGTGTGTGTGGATAAGGGAGACTGGGATAAATGCAAATCGAAAGAAGATGTGATGTCCTTTAATTTGGAATGGCTACGATTGTGCCGTGATAAATTGAAGGATAATGGTACTATATGGATAAGCGGTACATATCATAATATTTTTTCTGTGGCTAATTGCCTAACGGAACTAGGCTATAAGATATTGAATGTTATTACATGGGAGAAGACTAATCCACCGGTAAACATCTCTTGTCGATATTTCAAATACTCTACTGAGTTTGTGATATGGGCGAGAAAAATGCAAAAAGTCCCGCATAAGTTCAATTACGATATAATGAAGCTGTTGAGTGACGGCAAGCAAATGTCTGATGTGTGGCGTATGCCGGCTATTGGACGTTGGGAAAAAACTTGTGGAAAGCATCCGACACAAAAGCCTTTGCGGCTTCTCGTACGTATGATTCTTGCGTCCACAAATTCCGGTGATTGGATTCTTGACCCATTTAGTGGGAGCTCTACAACGGGTATAGCGGCAAATCTATGTGGATGCCGATTTGCAGGACTTGAGAAAGAAGAAAGTTTTTGTGAACTTAGTAAAGCTAGACGCGAGGAAATAGAAGACCTTGAAAAGAGAAATAATCTTATAACACATATTGAAGATTTGCTCAAGTTACAGGATTGTTCATTGTTAAATGAACCGGTTTGTGATTATACACGCTTACCATTCTGATTTAATTGGGCTGCAAAGTTTGGCTATAAACAATTAGGTCTCGTTTACTTGTGGCTGTTGTGG
>CAVEDT010000176.1:3701-4082 GCA_963614475.1 Roseburia faecis | reverse complement strand
TGAGCGGATACTGCGCATTTGCGTAAAAATCAAAATATTTGCTCTTGAAGTCCGCCATATTCTGCGTAGCCAGGATGATTGACAGCCCTTTATTGCGACCGACAGCAATAAGATTTCGAAGCGGACGATTATCAAAGCTCAACATATAATGCGCCTCGTCAATGATCGAGAAGTGACGGATCTGCACAACATCATCATTGACTGCTTGCTTGTCGAGCTTTTCATAGATATTATTGAGTTTCGACATTAGGAAATACACTATTGCCTTGGCAATAGGTCCGTCCTTCGGATAGCCGTCCATCTTGACGATGAAGCTGTCGCCTACGAGGTCTGCCTTATCTTCTGTATCGAAGATATTTGCACGATCGAGTTGTTTAAGAA
>CAVEDT010000176.1:0-3651 GCA_963614475.1 Roseburia faecis | reverse complement strand
TGATTGGTGCACCGTTAGTTCTCTTGTAGCACTCTACAATAGCTTCGCTCAAACGATTGCTCATATTCGAGCTTGCCGAAAGACGGTCGAGCGAAGCAAGAGCCGAAGCCATTTCGCTGGAATACAGGTTTATCTCGTTTATAGGACGGTTGGTAAAATCCTTAAAAGGAGTAAACGGTAGCGGTCGTTCGATGGGATCGAGTATGCAAGAGCGGTCTACATCGAACAGTGTCAGCCAATTATTGTTGGCCGGGTCGCTGAATTCGCCCTTATAATCGAACAGCAGAAAATTCACCGGATAGCGCGTTTCCGACGTACGTGAGCGGATTTGCTGCATAAGCACCGCCAGCAAATTGGTCTTACCCGAGCCTGTAGCTCCGGCAATTATAATTTGCGAATTGGTGATTGACCGACTATTGATATCAAGTGTCGCTTCCATTTCCTCGTCTCCGTAATTACCGATTAAGAGTTTAAGAGCCGGGATGTCCTGCGATGATGCAGCCTTATTCGTTACTGTAAACAGATAGTTGTTGAGATTGGACTCATCTAATAAATAGTCTCGCCCGCGAAGAATCTCGGCAGCTATAATACGAGAGAGCGTCGTATTATCCGTCAAATCCATTTCTACATCTGCATATCTAATCTTCAATAAAGCCGAATATAGCGGAGCAAGGTTATGCAGCGTAAAAAAGCTCGGGACCATACGCGTAGATGACTTTGAAAGCTGTATGCTTTGGACGTCATCTATGCTCCGTTTCCCCGAAAGGCTCAATCCGACAAGAAAGCAAATACGCATTACCTTGTTCCACGGAAAGGTATAGCGCTTTTCCGAGCCGACAATTTGCGAAAGATTTACCTTCGACTCAATATACTCCTTGATAGTGGTGAGTTCGTCAACGATTCCCTCCATCTGGCGGGTATTGGCAAAACTTAGTACTTTACTCATGATAGCGAATTATTGGTTAAGTTCGACTCCGAAGTAGCCGTCGGACACGGTCGTGCTTTGCGTGGCCGGGTCGCGATGTAGCGTATAGGTCTTGGATATGAACGGCTCGAGTTTGATATAGTCGCTGTCGGTACGTATCTCTGAAGTGGTACACAGAAGGATGGTCTGCTCGGCCAATTGGGGGAAGTAATCTTCCATCAGTGCATCACGACTTTCGTTGTCGAGCACACCCATCACCGTGTCTATCATCACCGGCGGGTTGTAATCGCCGAGGTTGCGCAGCACCTTCAACAGCACTTGTATGAAGATCTGTTTTGATGCGGCATTGAGCTGATTAAGTGATATTTCATTACCGGCGGTATGATACATCTTTATACTGAATTTTTCCAGGCTGTCGCTCAGCTCGATACGTCCGACATGGCCTTTGTAGGACACCAATAGATTGTTGAGTTGCTGCTGCATCTCACTTTCAATTTGGGCTTTTTTCTTCTTAAGCAGCGTGTCTGCCACTTTCTCGAAGAAAGGTTTGAGCTTGGCCAAAGTATCGTACCTGACATCCGGCTCCTGCTGTATTTGCACATCATACTGGTGTATGCGCTTGTCCAGCCGATTTATTTCGCTCTTTATCTGTGCGTTTTTATCCTGTAATTCGGCAAGTTGGCGCTGCGACTCCTCGTACGTGCGTATCAGTTCTTCATTGCCTCCGACCTTAGCACGCTCAAATGTCGCTTTCTGGTCGCGTAAATTGTCGAGTAACGAGATCTGTGTTTCGAGGTCCTGACGCTGGCGGTCAAGGGCGATAAATTGATTAGTCCCGCCGCCTGCCATAAGCGAACGCAGGGCCGCGACTTCTTCTTTATCAAGATATTCGTACGGATCGGGACGGTTGGTGGCATTTTGGAGCGAGACGATATAGTTGACAACATTATCTTCATCTACATCAGCCGAACACAACGACGAATTCTTAAGATACTCTATAATCTTAGATGTAACATCACGAAGTGTTTCTATCGGATATGCGCCGGTATTTTCTTTCTGCAACTCCTCTTTGATACGAAGGATATTATTGATCCCCTGCGAGATATTGGCGGCGAGTTTCGGAAGAAATACATTGATTTCGATGTTTTCCATAAAGTTGCGCAAGTCCTCGGCATAGGCGCCGCAGCGCTTAACTATATCATCTATGCGCGCCGATACCGACTGGAGCTTTTTACCGAGGTCGGCACTCTGCTGCGCACCTTCTTTGGCTCGATTGTATTCTTCTTCGACAGACGACAAGTACTTGAATATTCTGTCTTGTTCGACTACATTGACGTCAAGCTCGGTCATAAGCGCTTCTTTCCGTGCGCACAGCTCGTTATACTCTTTTTGTTCTTGCTCGGCCTGTAGACGGGCTTGGCTCCATTCCTGCTGTAACCGCTCGGAGGCTCGCTTGAGCTGGAGATATTTCTGGAAACCGAGAACTTTTTCGAAGTTGTCGCGTATGGTCTGGGCAAAGACGTTCTTTTTCAGCAACTCGCTGGACTGCATGGCATCAAACAGGAAGTACTGGCTCAGTTCCTGCGGCAAATTGGCCTTGATGATTTTATTGATCGGCTGCTCGTTCAGTGCACGCTCCTTGGGCGCGGACATCGTACCGTACACAAATGTATTGCCGTTCATATTGAGCGATACGCTTTCCAACGGTCTGCCTTGCTGGTTCAACCGATACATCCTTTTAAGAATATATTTCTGTGTCTGTCCCAGCACCATGCCCAAAAAAGTTATCTGCAGTTCAATTCTCGGGGGTTCACTGTCAAGCGCACCTTGATTCAATAATTCGTTGAAGTGTTCGGCATTGTCTATCTTCAGCCCGTAAAGGGCGCCGCTGATGGCCTCGAACAGAGTGGTCTTGCCACCGCCGTTGCCACCGCCTATCAGTATGATGGGGCGATCGTCGTCCACCGATAGGTCAAGATCCAGAGACAGGTAGGTCTTATAATTGGATATTTTTACTCTCTGTATCAGCATGGCTATTGACGTATTTTATTGATGGCGGCACGTATAATATCTTCCGTATCGCTGTCGCTTACTTCTATTGCTTCGACTTTCTTGGCATGATAGGCCCGGAGTATTTCCTCGCTGAGCCACTCGAAGTCTATGTCCATAGTTTCGCAGATGCCTTCTATCGTCGACAAGTCTTCGCGACGTATGCCGTAGTGTACAAATCTGCTATCTATTCCTTTGCTCATATTCCGTTGATTTGAGTATGCGGGTTATGCATTTCGGGGGTCAAAAATGTTCCAGTTCGTGAGGTCGGAGGCATTCTGTATCGGCAGGGGGCTGTAAAGCCAGTAGTCACGGCCCTGCGGTTTGATAATGATACCGCCGTGCAGGTCAGCGCCTTTGGCGTTCTCGCTTTGCATATACGAGATCAGGGCGTTATGTTTCTGCGGCGCGTACCGGTCGCTCTCCTCGGTCTTGGTATCGAAGAGGTAGACGCGCCCACTGCGCATACGTATCACAAAATCGACATAGAACAGCGCCTTCTCGCCGTCTCGGTCGTATTCGACGGCGTAGTTCTGCCGCCCGCTGTCGCCGTTTTTGTACCACCAGTCGATATATTGGGTATTGGCTTCGAGGAAGGCGACAAAATCGACTTCCTGCTGCGAGCTATTGTTGAGTCGCACATACGGGTCGAGGGCGTGGTTGGCTACGTCCGGGAC
>CAVEDT010000175.1:0-4111 GCA_963614475.1 Roseburia faecis | reverse complement strand
TCATACTTGTAGACCCTCGCGATACGCACGACAACCTGCTGCCGCTGACGTACACACGCCCGGTCAGCGACCTTCGCATTGGAATATTCACCATCGACCAACGCTGGCGTATGGCATGTCCGAACGCCAATTTGTATTGGCAGACTGTAGACTACCTGCGTCCTAAGTACCCGGCATGTCCGGACAATATCGCCGGCTCAGATGCCATATACGTGCGCGGCAACATCATTCCATCAACCGAGCTGGTGCACGTGGCCCTCGACCTACAACCCGGACAGGCCGTCTTCGGCGAGGACAGCGCCCCGATAGCGTGGCGCGGAGGCAATTCGAACGCACCGAGCATCCAACTGAAAGAACGCACACGCTGTCTATCCTTCTTGTACGACATCTTCGGACTCAACGGCGAGGTGCTGCGCGAGGACTTCGAGACCATCACCGCCGGGCGCACCTCGGCGCCACTGAGCGACACCGTCACCGTGATAGGACACCGCGAAGATGTCTTCGTGGAGGACGATGCCGAATTTGTCGAAGGATGCACGCTCAATACCATGCACGGCCCGATATACATCGGACACGGAGCAACGGTCATGGAAGGCAGCTGTCTTCGCGGTCCGGTGGCCGTATGCGACCACGCCGTGGTCAATATGGGCGCCCGCATTTATGGCGATACTACCATAGGCCCATGGTGTAAGGTTGGCGGCGAGCTAAATAATGTGGTCATGCACTCCTATTCAAACAAGGCGCATGACGGATTCTTAGGCAACGCCGTCATCGGACAATGGTGCAACATCGGAGGCGGATGCTCGGCATCTAATCTCAAAAACGACTATACCGAAATAAAGCTGTGGAACTATCCGCGGCGACGCTTCCTGCGTACCGGATTGCAGTTCTGCGGCGTCATCATGGCCGACTTCTGCAAGGCCGGAGTCAACACAATGCTCAATACAGCCACGGTTCTCGGCGTAGGCGTCAATATACACGGCAGCGGCTTTCCACGGCCTTTCCTGGCATCCTTCCTCGAAGGCTCGCCTCAAGGATATACCGAGGTCCCGATGCAGCGTTTCTTTGATACGGCCTCCAAAATGATGGCTCGACGCGGCATCGAGTTGACCCTAACCGATATAGATATACTCAACAGCGTACGACAGATTGCTGAGAATTATCGTTGATACCGAATTTTAAACTCGCATCACGCGAAAATCAGTTCATCTCCACACCGTTCCCACTCAATAATAGCATTCCCCAAATGTTTGACATAACCTTTGACGACATATTTGCCGAAAAAACTCCGGGTTTGACACTTCTGACCCTGAGTGCCAATATCACCGATGCGCCCACCTGCGACACATTATGGGATGAAGTTCAGACCGTAGCGACACGCATCGCATCCTCCTACGAGATGTCTATGGTCAATAAACGCCCCGGCATAGCGGCTACACGCGCCGCCTACAAAGCATTTGGCAAAGATCCCAATCGTTACCGCCCCAGCACCGAAGCCATGTGCCGCCGCATAGTGCGCGGCGACGGTCTGTACCGCGTCAGCAATGTTGTGGACCTGGTCAACCTTTTGTCCATAGCTTCGGGTCACTCCATAGGCGCCTTCGACAGCGACCGTATCGTCGGACACACCCTGCGTCTCGGGGTAGGTCGCGAAGGCGAGCCGTATGAAGCCGTCCACCGCGGCCCGCTTAATATTGCCGGACTGCCGGTGTTGCGCGACGAAATCGGAGGCATAGCCACCCCCACCAGCGACAATGCACGCACGGCCATACGTCCCGAGTCGACACAACACTTGTTCATGGTTGCCAATATATATGGCAATGAGATGCCTGCGGACGAACTCGCCGAGTATGCTTCGCGACTACTGACACAATATGCCGCCGCCTCCGACATCGAGCATCGTATCTTCCGCCCCGTACCCGTCGGACTTTAAGCGACCAAATACATCACCACTGCACAAATGGCTATACACCTCGATATCGTTGACCGCGAAACATACTATCGCACTGTTCCTCACCCGGCGACAGTGTACGACAGCGCCGAATTCGGCCTTACGGTAAACGCCGTATGCGACGCGGTGTATATTCTGGCCACGGACGATGACGGCACCGCCGTCGGTATGGTCTGGGGTAAGGACAATGCCGGCACTTGGGCTTCGCCGTTCTCGGCTCCTTACGCCCTATGCTCGATGTCTCGCGTCGATATAGATGTGCCGTTACAGGCTATGCACGCAATAGCCGGATACGTAGACACCGAGTCGCACGGAAAGTGGCGCATTGTATTGCCTCCCGAATTCTACGCCCCGGCACTGATACACTCCGTTGTCGAGACATTCGAGGCTCTCGGCCGCGAGTTGTTTTGCGACCGCAATTACGCTCACCCGGCACTCGCACAAATGTCCTCCGTGGCACGGCGCAACCTCCGCAAGGCCGAGCACCACGGTTCGTTCACTCTGGTCACCGATGCCGATGCCGGAGCGGTATATGACCTCATAGCCGAGCACCATCGGCAATTGGGCTACGAAATGGCCATGACGCGCGACCAAGTATTGGCCACGGCACGTGCCATACCTATGGATTTCTTTATGGTGATGGACAGCGAGGTTCCGGCAGCGGCGGCCTACTATCAGCATACGGCGCCGCATATCGTACAGATGATTAACTGGGGGGACACTGCCGAGGCGCGGCCGCTACGCGTCACCAATTGGATGGACCACGCCATCAGCCTGCACTATGCCGACATCGGCATCTCCACCATTGACCTCGGTCCGGGTACGCATCACGGCATACCCAACGAGGGCCTTGAACGCTTCAAGACCTCGCTGGGCTGCTCTATTTCGCTAAAACATATCATCGCAGGTCACGCCTTGTAAAACCCGGACGGCCGAAACCACGTCTTCGACGGTTAGCGGTGCCGTTGTCCAACGTCAGTCTGCCGCCTCTTCCGGGCACAAAAGCTGCGTCACCACAGCCTTGAAGTCCGTGACGGCATACAACGAATGGCGTTGTCCGGGAGACATTCGGATGGCATCTCCGCCGCGCATGGTATACTCTCGGCCCTCGAGGATGAAGCGCATCTCGCCTTCGAGCACTTGCACCATCACATCGGCATTAACGCTATGCGTGGCCACCTCATGTCCTTCGGAGACCACCAGCATAATAATGCGGCCGCTATCATTAGATAAAATCGTGTGCTTTACGGCTTTATGTCTGTCGTAGTCGAAGACTACGGACGGACGAAATACGCCGTTGAGTGCGCATTTGCCACCTTCTCCTTTATGGCAAGTGCCTTTGGTGGCGCTGCTTGCGCAGCTTTTTTGTGTGCTGTTGTCCATAGTGTATGTAAAATTAGATGTTTGACACTATAACAACGCATAAAGCTGCATTACGGTTTATTGCACGTTCAAACGGCACGACCGCAGACCGATAGGAATACGTCTATAATAGGGATTACTGTCAGCATTTTGCCCCACCCGGAGATGGTTCTACAACCGCATAAGGCGCCTATGCAGCATAAGTTCGCCTCATGACAAGGCTTGTAAAAGGCAAAAATTCAGGGATTGAACTGATTGGTATCGTAAAAATCCATGATATCGCGCGTCATTTCAAGGGCGGTAGCACCCGGGCCCTCGGGGTCGAGAGCCGCCGAACGCTCGTAAGCGGTGATGGCGGCGGCTCGGTCGCCATGCTGCCATGCGCGACGGCCTTGACGATACAATTCGACGGCCTGTGCGTGCGCATCGGCAGCGCCGTCCACGGATGATTTATTGGCTATGGTGTGTGCGTTATCCATAAATTATTCGTAATTTTACGCCAAAGATACGAATACTTGACCTCACAACCAAATTCGCTATGACACCACACCACATACTGCGCAAAAATTTGTTTGCAATCCTCTGTTTCTTCCTCGGCATAGGCTCGGCCTTGGCTACCGACCCTATGGCCACAAAATACACCCCGACACAATGCCAAGGGTCGCTGACCCCCTACCCGACCAAAGTCGCCGATATCGTCACCCCGGACAGCCTCGTGGCCGTACACATTGACCACGTCGGACGTCACGGTTCGCGATATCCGGCCTCGGCAGCATCGTGCAAGGCTCTGCATCAAGC
>CAVEDT010000174.1:0-4117 GCA_963614475.1 Roseburia faecis | reverse complement strand
GCGTAGTATATGATATGCATAAGGCCAAGTATCCCGACCGCCGTATGATGACTATGATGCGCGGCGGCACTACGGGTCTGCAACGTTACAATGTTTTCCCCTGGTCCACTGACGTATCGCGCACGTGGGGCGGACTTGAACCGCAGATACGCATAATGCTTAATTCCGGCCTTTCGGGCCTCGGATATATGGGGCATGATGTCGGCGGCTTCTCTATAATCAATCAGGAGCATCCCACGGATGACGAATTGTATGTACGCTGGATGCAATTAGGCGTATTCTCGCCGATGCTGCGCACTCATGCACAATATAAGGCCGAGCCGTACAACTATCCCAAATACGGACCGCTGTTGCTCTCGCTGGTCAAAGAACGTTACCGCTGGTTGCCTTACAACTATACCCTGGCATGGGAGAATGCCACTAAGGGTTGGCCTCTGGTACGTCCTCTCGATTTCCATGACGCTACGGCCACGGGACGCTATGACGGCATTTCCGACCAATTCCTTTGGGGTCGTGACATCATGGTTGCGCCTGTGATGACGCAAGGCTCGGTACAACGTCCGGTCGTCTTCCCCGAAGGCAGCGATTGGGTAGACGTCAATGCGCCGCTGACGGTGTATAAAGGTGGGACGGTGGCCAATTATGATGCCGCCATAGACCGTACGCCGGTGTTTGCACGTGCCGGATCGTTTATCGTCACGGCCGACTATCCGATGAAGTCTACGGCTCAGTATCGAAACAACCGCTACCATATAGACTACTATCCTCTGGCCGGAAAGCAGACCTTCTCGACGCTCTTCGAGGACGATATGGCGACACCCACAACGGTAGGGCACAACCAAGGACGCGTCATAAGCATGAGCGGTAACGATACGGGCAAGCAGATAGACGTGATACTAAGCGCCCAAGGCGACTATGTAGGCGCCAAGGATTATAAAACCATCACACTGGTATTCAATGGTATGCAAAAGCAACCGCGATATATTGAGGCCGACGGCCGCAGTCTAAGTATAGCATACGACAAGAAACGCGGCACGGCCACCGTATCTTTTGCGTGGAATGTTGAACGTCCCATGTACATTGTTCTCAGGAAATAAGCGCAGGGCGTAAACGTTGTACAGTACTAAAATTCAACGATATATAAACACAAATATACGATATGTTTTCAGGAATAGTAGAAGAAGCCGGCACCATTGTGGCCGCACGCCGTGATGACGGCAATCTGCAGTTGACTGTCCGCTGCTCGTTTGTCAATGAGTTGTCCATAGACCAATCCGTAGCGCATAACGGCGTATGCCTCACGGTGGTAGACATCGATGGCGATACGTATACGGTGACAGCTATACAGGAGACGCTGGAACGCAGCAACCTCGGTCGCCTGACAGTAGGCGACTTGGTCAATCTCGAGCGGTCGATGCGCTTGTCCGATCGCTTGGACGGACATATCGTTCAGGGTCACGTCGACACAACGGCTGTGTGCACGGACATACAGAACGTTGACGGCAGCCGATACTACACGTTTGAGTATACCGTATCGGACGAAATGGCGGCGCAGGGCTATGTCACGGTCGAAAAGGGCTCGGTGACGGTCAACGGCGTCAGCCTTACGGTATGCGACAGCCGTCCGCACAGCTTCCGCGTAGCCATCATCCCCTACACGTACGAACATACCAACTTCTGCCGTCTCGGTGTCGGGTCGCAAGTCAATATCGAATTCGATATCATCGGCAAGTACATCGCTCGCCTCGCCACCGTCGCCAAGTAAACCATATAAGTCAGACATACAACTATCTTAACAAGAACCGACGTTCTCAATTAAGGGGGCGCCGGTTCTTGTCTGTATAGAGCCAGTTTCAAATTGTTTAGAGCAACCTAAAGTTTGTGTCCACAAGTTCGGATGCACGTCGTATTACGACATCGTCATACATAAGCATTACGATATCCTCTTCGTAATTACCGATTTGATCTTCGTTGGTTATGCCGTTGATATTATTTATGATTAGCTGAGGAAAGTCTACACCGGCTCCGTAAGCGTGAATGTAGGCTCCTCCGAAGCGAGGATTTACTTCCGATAGATAGTATTCGCCATCCTTTATAAAGAAGTCCATATCTAATGGCCCATTGAATGTGAATACATCGCATATTTCGCGGATAAAAGAGAATAGTTTCGGGTCTTTATAGGATATTGTTTTGCTCGCACCGCCTATACGCGTTTCGATCTTCCTTTTAGAAAATGCCGCAACAGCTTTATGTGATATACAGTCCACATATACATCAGCATCGCAATCTCCGCCTGTCATCAGCTCTTGTATGATATAATCGTGTTTCCCGCTGTTCCAATCGTCTTCAAGTGTTTGCATATCCGATACGCGGTGTGCGCCTACACTGCCGCTACCGCATATTGGCTTTATGAAAACCGGAAAGCTGATTTGGCCGGACGCAAGCGCTTCTTTGAATTCATTTAAATTGTGAAATGTTAATGGTGTGCGTATGCCTTTTGATGACAGATACTTAAACATTTCATATTTATTAAAGCAGAAATCAGCCGAAGTTTTGTCCGGGCATAGAGGTATAATCCCGTTATCTAAAAAACGTTCTCGATTATTCGCAAGAATTGATATTTCCGGATCGATGAGTGTTGTGACGGCTTTGATGTCTTCTTTCTTGCAGATGTCAAGAATTTTATCAAGATATCCCGGATCTGTTATACGAGGCACAATATATTGTTTGTCGGCGAAATACAGGGCTGGTGCTGTCGAACTATTGTCTGTTGCTATAATAAGACCGCGTTCGTTAAGGGTTTTCTTGAAGTCCATAAGCAGACGACAACGACGCCCTGCGCTGCAAAAAAGGATATTTGTCATATTATGCTAATAGAAGTTGATATGGTAGAATGATGAAAGCAAGATATAAATGCCTTATTTGCCTCAGAAGAGGTGGGCGAAGCGAGTTGTGAGTGCTGTGAAGCGGCTGTCTTTGCGCAGGGGAGCAATATTGGCCGGGGCGTCGGTGTCGTCGCGGAGGCGGTACAGGTCGCCGTAACCGCGTGTCAGTGCGGTTTCGAGATGACGGAAGGCCGCATCGGTGTCGGCCGAGGCCGTTGCCTTGTCTTTGTCAAGAACGGATGCCTGGGCGTAGTAGCAGGCGGCTTCGAAAGCGTGGGCACCGTCCGCGTCAGGCAGCGCAAGTATTGCCGCCATGGCTGCGTCGGCCGCTTCGCGTGGGCCGCAATGCAGCAGTGCCAGCGGGCGTAACATTGCCGGGTCGGCATTCAGGATGGCAGCGGCGTCTTGGTCTGTGGCTGAAGCCGCGTCCGTGGTCGCGTTTTGCCGTGCCTGCGGCGCGGTTATCTCGGCTGCGTGGCGGTAGAATCCGGCTGCGGCGACAGGCTGATTGAGACGTTCTTCGAGCACGGATGCACGCAGCATATATGCACGTGCCGCTTCGGCGCCTTCGGCAGTCATTGTCGCTTCTCCGAATAGGTCGGCGGCTTGGCTGTATTGTTCTTGCGAATAGGCGGTCAGGCCCAATTCGACGAGAGCCTGCGTGTTGTTGGGCCGTAATGCCAGAGCGCGAGCGGCGGCGCTGTATGCATCGACGCGTCGGCCGAGGGTGCGCAATATGCGTGCGCGCAGTATATGGCTGTCGGCATTATCGGGAGCGGCGGCCAATGCTTGGTCGATGTCGGCCAGTGCCGAATCGTATTGGCCGAGGGCATAGCGGCAGCGTGCCGTTCCGGCGTATATACCGCGATAGTCGTTGAGATTTTGCGTGATGATGGTGTTGTAGTCGGCCAATGCGGCTTTGTAGTGGAAATGTGCTTGCTGTATGTAAGCACGCAGGTACACAAACATGGCTACGCGTGGCGCCTGTTCGATGGCGCGTGTAATGCCTTCGATGACAACGGCGTAGTCGGTATTGGCCATATCTACAAGTAATTTGGTGGCGCGAGCGTTGGACGCATCTGTACTCAACGCCAGCATGATGTCCTCGACGGCACCGCTTCCGTTGCCCATTGAGCGGCGTACATTGGCGCGGCGCACGTATATATCCGCGTTGTTGGGGTCTGATGCTACCGCATCGTCAAGGTATTGGGTGGCTGTGCCGAGGTTGTTTT
>CAVEDT010000173.1:2400-4125 GCA_963614475.1 Roseburia faecis | reverse complement strand
CGCATACCGCAATTTTGGGATGGTCGTAGGGCGCAAAACCGATGAAGGCGCTGTGGTCCTTGCCGTGCGGATTTTGTGCCGTGCCGGTCTTTCCGGCCATCTCGATGCCTGGAATAGCCCCGCGACGGCAGGTGCCTCCGGTGACGGCCATGCGCATACCTTCGGCGACTTCGCGGTAATAGCGCGGCTCGATGGTGGGGCGGCGTACACGCAGCAGTTCTTTATCCATGACAGTATCACTTACCGCCTTGACTACGTGAGGGGTTATAAACCATCCACGATTGGCGATAGTGGCGCAGAGATTGGCAATTTGCACGGGGGTGGCGCCGATTTCGCCCTGGCCTATGGATACCGAGATGATGGTATTGGCGCTCCAATGCCCCTTGCCATATATCTTGTTGTAGAAACGATCGTTGGGGATAAATCCGCGACTTTCGCCTGGGAGGTCGACGCCGAGACGGTAGCCATAACCCATACTTACGAGGTGCTTCTTCCACACCTCAAAGGCATTTGCGGCATTGCCGTACTTGCTGCGGCGGTCAATCATAGCTTTGAAGCCATAACAGAAGAAGGCGTTGCAAGAGGTCTGCAAAGCCGGTTTCAGTGCCAATGGGCTTGCATGGCTGTGGCATCCGACGCGAAGCCTTCCACTGATATATCCATGGTGGCAGGGATAGGCAGTGCCGGTGGTGATAATGCCTTCCTGAAGCAAAATCAAACCTTGAGTAGGCTTGAAAGTCGAGCCGGGAGGGTAGGAGGTCATCAGTGCACGGTCGAACAACGGGTGCGACGGGTCGCGCGTAAGGGCTTTGTAATTGGCTCCGCGGTTGCGGCCCACCAGTAGCGACGGGTCGTAGGTGGGTGTAGATACCATACATAGTATTTCGCCGGTTTCCGGCTCGATGGCAACGACAGCGCCGCGTTTGCCCACCATCAGTGACTCGGCATATTGTTGTAGTTGCATATCGATGCTCAACGTCAAGTCGTGTCCCGAAATAGGGGCGACATCGTGTGCTCCGCCGTCATACTTGCCTTGGATGCGGCCATGAGCATCGCGTATCAAGATTTCCACGCCTTTATTGCCGCGCAGGTATCGTTCGTAGCTTCGTTCGACGCCGAGGTCGCCGGTATAGTCGCCGGCGGCGTAGTAGGGATCATCGGCAATATCTTGTGCGTTGACTTCGCGGATGTTGCCCAAGATATTGGCGGCACTTGCGGTGTTATACTGACGCAAAATGCGTTTTTGGATGAATATGCCGGGAAATTTGTAGAGTTTTTCCTGCAAGCGTCCGTAGTCTTGAGCCGACAAGTGGGTCATCAATACTTGGGGCGTATAGGAAGAGTATCCCGGGTTGAGATGGCGGTCGCGCATATCCTCGAAGCGCTGACGTAGAGTCTCAACGGTTATGCCGAGGGTGTTGCAAAAGTCTATAGTATCAAATGTCGTGACATCACGCGGCACCAGCATCACATCGTAGGCCGGTTGGTTGAAAACCACCAACTGCCCGTTACGATCGTATATTAGACCGCGCGAAGGGTATACGGTTTTGCGAAGAAATGCGTTGGTGTCGGCCGATTCTTTGTAACGGCTGTCATTGATTTGCAAGTCAAAGAGCCTGAAGGCGTAGATAATCGCTATCAGGACCACGAATCCCCCGATGATATAGCGGCGTTTGGCGTAATCGTAGTTTTTTCTCACGACTGCAAGAATGAGGTGTTATGGTT
>CAVEDT010000173.1:0-2390 GCA_963614475.1 Roseburia faecis | reverse complement strand
ATTTGGATTCGCGTCGGTGCGACAAGATGCTGTCTATGGCAAATATAATCACGAAAGTATAGGCCGTGCCTGTGGATATGCGCAGCATCAGGCGCCCGAAGTTGAAGAAGCTGAAGGATTCGACCGTATGTGCCAATGCACAGTATATCAGGGTCATGGTGACGGCATATTTGAGAAATGCGGCATGTCCCATGCTGCGCGATGACGGTGCAGCGCCGGCGAGGTCTTCTTCACGGTTGACGTACAGGTGAAAGATAGGACGCTGGAGTGCGACGGCCACTGTGCAGCATAGGGCATTGAGGCCCTGAGTGTTGGCAAAGATGTCGACCATCAGTCCCAGCAGGAAGCCTATGGTGAGACGCAGGTTGTCGTTGAGTGTCACCGGCAGTGCGATGATGGAATAGACGAATACGCAGGCCATAGCGCATCCACCGATAATCAGATTGTTGAATATCAGCGATTGTATCAGTACCAGTAGTATGAATTGAATGGCTATGCGTATCATTGTCTATTATCTCGGAGTGGTATACTGTATGGCGTTGCTGCGTATTTGACGTCTATGCTTTGCCTTGTATGTATTATTATTTTTTTTGCTGTGGCTGTATCGTGCTGAGTTTTAATTATGTCGTGGTGTCTGACTATTATTCTTCGGGGGTATCGGCCTTTTCGAGTTGCTTGACCTCTGAAGCGTAGTCGTTGAGAACAACCTGAACATTGCCCAAACGAGCGAAGTCGCACAGCAGTCGTATGCGTAGTGTGAAGAAGTTCTCGTTGTGCGGCACTTTGTCGTCAGCCACTATGCCTACCGGAATGCCGGGAGGGAATACAGCCGAGTATCCACTGGTGACCACGGTATCTCCGGCGTGGAACACGGTATGTCGAGGCAGCTCCTCGAGCAGCGCGTATGCCGGGTCGTTTCCGTCCCAAACCAGCGAGCCGAAACTTTCGTTGTGTTTGATTTTGCACGACAAACGGAAGTTTGGGTTGAGCAGCGAAATTATTCGTGCGCTGTGCGGTCCCACAACGTTGACCACTCCAACCACGCCGTTTTGGTCGATGACGCCCATTTCTTCGCGGATGCCGTCGGCGGCGCCGCGGTTGATGGTGATGTAGTTGTGCTGGTGGATGACACTGTTGGAGATGACGTGCGCCACCACAAAGTGGTATCCGGCCAGCGAGTCGGGCAACTGTAGCGTGTCGGCCATGACCATTTCGGACAGCATCTGATTGCGTCGTTGCATTGCCAGCAGGTCTTCTTGCAGGCGTGCATTGCGACGGTTGAGTTCCTCGTTGGCTTGGCGCAGGTCAAAGTACGAAGATATGCTGTTGCCGGCCTCGTACACGGACGAGGATAGCGTCCCGGCCGAAGTCAGCCACAGGCTGTGCTGGTAGGGGTTGGTATTGAACAATAGCAAGCAGCTCAACACCACGTAAATGATGAAGAGCAGCCAGCGACTATTGCGTATGAGAAATGATAATAATTGGCGCACTTGTGTATGTGTGCCGCGTGGCCCGGACGGACGTGTCGGGATGGGGACGCGCCTTGGCGTGTACGTTCCCGGTCACGCCGCGCCCTTGCGGGCGTCAGCGGATTAGGAACGAGAATTTGTCGTAGTTTTTGAGCGCTATGCCTGTGCCGCGAGCTACAGCCAGCAGCGGGTCTTCGGCCACGTGGAATTGTATGCCGATTTTGTCGGAGAGACGTTTGTCCAAACCGCGGAGCAGTGCACCGCCACCGGCCAGATAGATGCCGTTGCGCACGATGTCGGCGTATAGTTCGGGCGGAGTGTTTTCCAGAGCAGCCAAGATTGCCGTCTCGATTTTGGATATGGACTTCTCGATGCAATGGCATATTTCCTGATAGGATACGGGCACTTCCATAGGCATGGATGTCATTCCGTGAGGACCGTGTACGATGAAGTCCTCCGGCGGATTGTCCAATTCGACAAGTGCCGAGCCGACGTTTTTCTTGATTTCTTCGGCTGTGCGTTCGCCCACTTTGACGTTGTGGGCACGTTTCATGTGGTTGACGATATCATCGGTGATGTCATCGCCGGCTACCTTGATGGACTTATTGGATACGATACCACCCAGCGAGATTACCGCGATTTCGGTTGTACCGCCGCCTATGTCCACAATCATATTGCCTTCGGGCGCTTCGACGTCCAGGCCGATGCCGAGGGCTGCGGCCATGGGCTCGTAAATCATGTATACGTCGCGGCCGCCGGCGTGTTCGGACGAGTCGCGCACGGCGCGGATTTCGACTTCGGACGAACCGCTGGGGATGCCTACGACCATACGCAGCGAGGGGCTGAACCAGCTGCGACGTGCACTGGCCTTCTTAATCAGGGCGCGTATCATGAGTTCGGCGGCATTGAAGTCACCGATAA
>CAVEDT010000172.1:0-4192 GCA_963614475.1 Roseburia faecis | reverse complement strand
CCGACGAGGTGTGTGTGCGAAGCAGCACGTCGGGACTGCGCTGTATGAAGAAGGTGTCCTGCATGTCGCGTGCAGGGTGGTCAGGCGCGAAGTTCAGCGAAGAGAATACGTGCCAATCGTCTTCGATTTCCGGGCCTTCGGCGATGGTGAATCCCAGGCGGCGGAAGATGTCAACGATTTCTTCGCGGACGAGGCTCAGCGGGTGACGTGTGCCCATAGGTATAGGCGAAGGTGTGCGTGTCAGGTCAAGACCTGCCGGCAGTTCGTCTTTGGATGACAGGGCATCGCGAAGGCCGTTGATGGTGTCTGTCGCGAGGTTCTTTAGCTGGTTCAGCAACTGTCCCATTTCCTTCTTCTGGTCGGCGGGGACGGTGCGAAAGTCATTGAAAAGCGAGGCGATTAGGCCTTTTTTGCTGAGGTATTTGATGCGCAGTTCCTCTACCTCTGCGGGGGTGGAGGCTGTCAGTGCCTGTATTTCTTTGCTGAGGTTCTCTATGCGTTGCTTCATTGCTGAGAAATGTGTTTAGACCGGACGTGTCGTGCGACCCGGTGGGTTTTATCGTGCAAAGGTACTGAAATTTCCGCAAATAGTGATATTGTCTTGCCGCTTTTTCGCGGCCTTTCGCGCGGCAATGGCCCGAAACAGCCGATTGAGGGCACGTGACGGCCGATTTCGTCCTCCTTTTCCCTACTTTTCTATTGCTGTTTTTCTTCCTTTTGTACTTATTGCTTATTGTCTTCCCGGAGAAAGATGGACGACGTTTTTTTTGGGGGGGGGAGGGTAGCTTACTTCTCGGTCGCGACGCGGCGTTGTGCTTCGCGACGTAGGGTTACGGCCAACGACCGCAGCTCGAAGGTGAGCGACCACCGCATATAGGGGATGCGCGACGAGATGCCGGGCTTCTTCTGATACATAAATGTGCCATCGCCTTGGCGCATATTGTCCAGAGTCCAGCGAAGAACTTTCAACGCCAGCGGACGATATTCGTCATAACTGTCGGTCGTGTCCAGTGTCACCGGAAGTTGGCCGGGACAATGGATATCAATGGGATAGCGCTTGTCGTGATAGTATGACGGCGTGCCGTCCGAGGCATCAAAGAATGTGGCTGTGTAGTACTCGAGACCGCGGTGCAACACCTCGTCGTAAGTGTGGTCGCCGGTCAACTTGGCGTAATCGGCGTAAGCGTCAAGATTGTAGCCCGTATGGAACGAGTCTATCCATCCGGTAACCGGCTTCAATCCGTAAGTCCACGAGCCGTCGGGGCGCTGCTCGGCGGCGCAGGCTTTCAGCGACTGTCGAGCCAGGTCGAGCAGGCTCTCGTCCTTGGTGTAGGTATATATGCGCGTGAGCAGTCGTGACCCCAGCAGCGAGGCATTGTAGATGGTGTCGTTGCCCGGCATAGCCGAGTATGACAGGATGACTCTGCCGGCATGCGGCGTGCGGCGCAGGTCATAGGTGACGAAGCGTGCGGCGGCACATGCGGTGTCTCGCAGTGTCTCATCGCCGGTGATGTCGTAAGCGTCCAGCAGCGCCCATACGGCAAAATTGGTGGCGACAACGGTGGGTTGTCCGGCCGGGAAGAGAAATTCGCGACGGCATTGCCAGGGGAAGTTGTATCCCCAAGCCGGGCCGCTGAACCCCGGTGTGGCCAGCGAAACAAGCAGTCGGGACAAACGGCTGATTTCGTCTTTGAGCGCGTCTTGAGTGCCGAGAAATTCGGCTAAAGACGGGTCGGTTTCGACTGCATGGTACATCTCGCAATGCGCTTGTACGGCCAGAGCTACTCCCTTGGCGTTGTGCTGTTTGGGAACAAGCAGTAGAGGACGCAGGTTCAGAGGCGAGCGCTTGAAGAGCTGAATCCAGCACAGACGTATAATGGCGCTGCGACCTATCAGCGGAATGGCGCGGAATATGCGCGAATTGAGCCCGTCGTAGGGATCCCAGCCTTTATAATCGTTACGGGCGCAGTAGTCGCGCAGAGTTGTCAGGGCTTCCACCAGCCCTTCGGGATATTGCTTGTCCATGTGTTTGTGCTGTAGTTTATGTCTATAAGCGTTGTGACTCTTAGGCATTGCAAAATTACGCAGAAACCTGCATACGACCAAATAATAGAAGTGGCCGGTCGGCGATAGGCGAACATCGAGTGTCGCTGTATTGTTGTAGTCGGTATCGGTCGGTCGATATATGATACTGCTTATAGGCTTCCTTTTTCAAAAAAAATCTTAAAACGGGGCGAAAAATGCATTTGCCCCTTGCCGTGTCACGAAAAAGCCGTATCTTTGCGGCATAAAACCACGGCGATTTAGTGTAGTGGCCTAGCACGCCACCCTCTCAAGGTGGAGACTCGGGTTCGATTCCCGAATTCGCTACTCGCCGAATACAGAGAGCTGTCACCATGCGATGACGGCTCTCTTTGTCTTTTGGTACTCAATTGGTTATGCAGCCAAAGCGCTGTGTCAAACCAAGCGTATTCGCTATGGAACAAAACGCGACATATACTATAGTGTTGGGCGCCACGCTCGTGTGCCTTGCCATTGTTGCGATATGGCGCCGGTGGCGTCGATGCCGGCATCGTTCTGCGACAGTCAACTATACAGCGTCCGAGGCTAAGATGACCGGGTCTGAGCCAAAGAAAACTGCGCCCGAGTCGGTACGACGCGTGCCGCAGGTGCGGACGTATGATGCGGCGGAGGATGATACGGCTGTTATCGTCGGAGAAGCCGAAGCCGAGTATGGAGAACCCGTCCGCGCCGGGATGACGCTGATGGTCGACGTCGAGACTACGGGATTGGCGTTCAATAGCGAGGTGCCGTGTACCGAGTGTCCCGAGAATTGGCCGCGTATGGTTCGCCTTAGTTGGCTTGTAGTGGACGACGCCGGAACGATTGTGCGCGATGGTGATTTGATAGTGCGTCCGTGCGGATTTATTATACCGGAGGAGGTGGTCGATATACACGGCATAGACACTGCCAAGGCTTTGCGCGAAGGCGTGGATTTGTCCGAGGCTCTCGATGCACTTGCCGCTGATGCTAAGGACTGTGTCCGTCTGGTGGGGCACAATATTTGGTTTGACCGTAATGTCATCGGTGCCGAGTGTCGTCGGCTCAAACGGGCTGATATGCTTGACGGTATGCCAAAGGTGTGCACGATGAAATTGTCTACGGCTTTTTGTGCCATACCGCATCCCCAATATATCTACAAATGGCCGAGGTTGTCCGAATTGTACTACATTCTTTTCGGGCACGAATTTGAGAACGCCCACAACGGAGCCGCCGATGTACGTGCCGTACACGACTGCTATGTACAACTGAAAAAACTCAAAGTGATATGAACTTACGATACAAATATCCGGCAATTGCGCTTGTCGGACTCTTGATGGCGGTGACCGCATGTACCACCAAAGGTAAGAATGGTGAGAGCACTGGAAATAAGACTGATAGCACTACGGCAGACTCTGTCCCGACCTTGTGCGTGCCCGCGGCGACATATAGCGCTGACGAAGAGACGCTGCTTAGCGATTTTCGTTGTGTGCGCTCGATGGATGCATCCGGGGTTAAGGCTGTGGTCATACCGCGTGGACTGATGGACACCGTGTCCGAGCCGCAGATGAAGCGTATTTTCCGATATTATGTGGATGGCGGGACTCTGCTGTTTATCAATCCGTTGTCGCGTGACTGGCTGTACTTTTGGCGTAAGATGGAGCGTTGTCGCAAGGACAAGTCGGTGAAGCTGAGCGCCAAGGCTGCCACCGATTTGGATAATTGGGCCGGCGAACTTACGGAAGTGGCATCGTATAGCGGACGCGAATCGATGTTTGACGCGCCCATAGCCTACGTCATAGGTTTGCGCGTGGGCGACTATTATTCGCAGTCGGACAGCTTGGATGTGCCCACTATGCGGCGTTGGCTCGACGGCGTGCCGACGGCGACAATCGTGCGCGAGCAATACGAGCGCAGTCAGCGGAAATAAATTGTTTTGCGTGCGAGATGCCGGCGGAGTAAGCCGTGGCCTTACGACTTACGTCGGATGACGGACAGGACTTCTTCGGTGTCCAGCCCGGCATGCAGGCATATCATCTCAATGATTTGTCGAGGTGTATACTGCATTCGCAGTTGATCCATAGCCATAGCGCCGTCGCGTTTGGATAGCCGTTGCCCGGCCCGGTTGCACAGCAATGGCAGGTGTATGTAC
>CAVEDT010000171.1:0-4203 GCA_963614475.1 Roseburia faecis | reverse complement strand
GCCTACGAGCGTACAATGACGGTGCAGGACACCACGCATCTCGAGTTTGAACAAACCATCTACGGGCGCTATCGCCGCGACATGCGTGTCTCCGAGTCGGTTGTCGGCGGCGATACCGTGGCCACGCGCATACAGCGCGTGTTTATCACGCCGGGTGACAGCGTGCCCGATAAACTCAAGACTTACAACCTCGTAGTGGGACAGTTCAAGCAATTATTCAACGCCAATTCCATGCGCCAACGCCTGCGCGACAATGGCTATACGGACGCATTTTTGATACAGACGGCCGAGCCGTACTATTATGTTGTGGCTCAGGATTATGACGACCAGTCGCAGGCCGCAGCAGCCCTGAAGCGAATGCGTGCCAATCCACCTTTCCGCCTCCGCGACCCACTGCCCTTCCTCCTCCGTCCCGCCCGGTAAAGATTGGATTGGCTGCAATTGTTTGGAATTAACGGCAGCTGATGGCAAGAGCGTGTGTTATAATGCTGAATAATTGTAGGGACGCAATATATTGCGTCCGCAGTGATTGTGGATAATACTGTATAACGAGCACGAAATCACCGTGTTACCACGCTACTGCGCGGCGCTATGTATAGCGCCCCTACAAGGAGCTTCAGCTTTGACGCACCTCCACTCAAGCCGTCCGAAACGGCAACGACCCGGAAATCGTCGCCGCGCAGCGACATACGGCAAGCCGCTCGGCTTGGTATGGCACGAGATGGCCGTATTAGACGTCAAGATAATCAGTGTGAAAGGAAGGACTCAAGGCGGTGCAGGACTACCGGAGCATTATAGCGACGGTCAACGACGAGAATCAGCACCGGGTGGGTGCTAAACGACTGTGGCGCGCCGATTTGCACCTTGTACGTGAATTCGATATTTGATCCTGCCACGATTTTGGCTCTCGCATTGGCTGTGGCTTGAGATGCCGGGACAAATTCGAGACTTACGGGAACGATAGAGGTAATGCGATTTGTCACCGGGGCATCGACTGCGATTACAAATTGGCGGTCGAAGTCTATGGGCGTGGACATACCGTTTTCGCCCATGACGGCAGCCATACCGAATGCCGAATCAAACTGCTCGCGCGTGATGATGCGATTGAGCGGAAGGCTGTCTACGTCGTTGCGTACAAAGTATCCTTGTGCGATGGAGTAGGGGACGGCATAGGGTTGCAGATTTGCGGCGGCGGTTTCGGCTGTCGTCGATGCGGTCGGTGTTGTCGATTTGCATCCGGCCAGTAGACCTATGAATGCTATGCTCAGGATGTATCTAATTGCTTTCATAACAATGCTTTTATTAGTAGGTGAGATGTTTATCGGCTGCCGAAACTTATTCGCAATCCGACGTTGAGATTGAAGTTTAGCGGTTTTTCGCTGTAAATGGTTTCGATGTCCGAGCCGTTGTCAAAGTAGTAGCTTAGACCCGGTTCGGCATATATGCCTACCAGCGGCGAGATGTTGTATTGCACTCCGGCAGTGGCATTTGCGGACCATTGCAATGGACGGACTCTGATGCTCTCGTGTCCGTCGTCACGCGTTTGACCGTTGATGACGTAGGCTTTTTTCAATGTGCCCGATACGCATTTCTCGGCCTCGAATCCGGCGCCGACATATACATCGAAATTTTTCCACGACACGGCGCGTACGCGTATGCCCACGGGAATGCCTATATAATGGAGACTTTGATCGCCGGCAAAATAATATGAATTACTGCCCTCGTGGATGTCGGCCGAAAGGTACGAGTATGCAATGCCGGCTTCGACGGACACTCGGTTGTTGATGCGGTAAGCCACTGACGCTCCGGCATGTATCGGTAGACGATGGCGTACACGGCGGTCGGCGATACGGCCCTGATTGGTTACGAGCATCCCCATATACGGATCTTCCTTCCAGTTGGCATTACCCGGGGCAATGCCCATCAGGCCGAAAGATGCGTAACGTTGCATCGATGTGCCGCCGGTGCCGGCTGTGGTGTATAGTGAGGCGCCCAGGCGTCCCGATTCTTGCGATTGTTGCGGCTGTTGCTTGCCGCGTTGTTTGCCGGAATAAGCGTTTGTCTTGCTTCGGCTTGTTTCGGATTGGATGGCCGGGAGCGAGTGTGCAACCGTCTCTGTGTCAGGTTCCTTTGTTTCGACTGACGGCGCGAGCGAATTCTCGCTGCCGAGCTCGACAGGTATCGGTGTAGTGTCGGACGTGCTTTCCCTCTCGGCTTGGGCGAGGGAGGTGTATGTGTTTCGGCCGAGGTCCGAGGCTCGTATTTCGGGAGCCGGGCTATAGTCTTCCGTGTCGTGGATGCGGTCTGTCGCGTCAGGTGTGCCGCTTGTGGATGAGCCGACTTGAGCCGTAGCGCTGTGCCCGATGCCGCCGCCCGACACTTCCAATGTATTGTCCGACTGTAATAAGCGTATGCCGATGACTACGGCAACCACAGCCGCGGCGGCTGCAGCATAATGCCCTACGCGGAGCCATAGGCTACGCCGCTGTCGGTGCCCGACAGCCGAGTCGATGCGGGCCCACAAATCTTGCGGTGCTTCGGCTTCGTAATCGGACATTTTGTCGCGTATGTCTTTGAGCCAGTCTTCTTTCATGAGACGGAATTTTGTGCGGTTCGGTATTTGTTGATTTTGGATGCGAGTAGGGCCTTGGCTCGGTGCAATTGCGAGGCGGAAGTGCTTTCGGAGATGCCGAGAAGAGCTGCTATCTCCTTATGCGACCGTTGTTCGAGGACATAGAGGTTGAATACGGCTCTGTAGCCGTCCGGCAATTCGCGTATCATCCTGTGTATCACTTCGGCCGGCACTTGGTCTGTGTCCGGGCCTTCGTCTGCGAGGTCTTCCTGTTGGGGCGACAACGGTACAAATACGGCTTTGCAGTCGCGCAGATGTTTAAGCGCCTGATTGACCACGATGCGCGTCAGCCATGCTTTGAAAGATCCGTTGCCGCGGTACTCAAACGACCCGGCGGCATCGTGTATGCGTATGAAGGCCTCTTGAAGGACATCCTTGACGTCATCGTCGTCGGCAATGTAACGGGCGCACACGGCGGTGAGGTAGCGTGCGTATGCGTCATACACCGCGCGAAGTGCCGTGCGGTCGCCTTGACGCAGGCGCAGAGCCAGCTCTAACTCACTATATTGTGTCGTGCCGATATTTGGCATAATGGATGTCGTACCCGGATCGAGTCTCGCTTTTTTGACGGTGAGAGCGGACCGCGGATTTTTTTTCGCGGCCCGCCCCAACCGTCCGTTTTTCGGTCGAGCTAAGGAATATTACTCTACATATAAACTATAAGCCATGCCTTGAGGCGTGGAAGATACTACTCGTTTTTTGATCTCGAAGGTGGCGGACTTGCTGCCGGAAAAGGATTCCCATTTCAGCGTGAATTTCGCCGTGTCTTTGTCTCCGAAGTCTATGCTGTTGAGGTTGAATGCAATGAGTGCATCGCCCGGCACGCCGTCGACGTCCCCATGGGCATTGTGCCTCAGTTCGAGTACGTAAGGATCTGCGGCGTCGGTGCCTGTTACGAGGTTTAGCGAGTGCTTGATGCCTCGGTCGCCCCAAAGGGTGCGGAAACGCAGGGTCAGGTATCCGTCTTCGGCCACGGTCACCCAATCGTTTACAATTTCGACGGGGTCTTTGCCGTACTTCTCGTTATCGGCAGCTGCGCTGCCCAGACTCTTTTCGGGCATCTTGGTGCGGATGCTGTCAATCCATACCACTTTGACGCGTTGTTCGGTGGCTCGGTTGCCTTCTTCGACGTAATTGACCAATGCGCGCACTTCCTTGTCTCCGTAGGGAGACTTGCTCATATTGGTGGGAATCAGTACGGTAGCATCGTCGAGATTCATCACAAAACCGCCGTCTTCTTGCGGCACCACGGTCACCAAAGCCGTGGGGCGGTCGCGTATGTCGTCATCATCGTTAAGACATGATTGAAGTCCGAAGGACAACATTAGCAAAAACGCGAATGCCGGATATTTTAACTTATTCATATTCGAGTGTTTTTTGATTGTTCTTATGTTTTTCTGCATTGTAAATCCCGTATCATGCGCAATCTTGCATCCTGATACCGAAAAAATCGTAAATTTGCAGTGCCAACCAATACGCAAAGTTATGAAAAAGTCTCGGATTATGTCCTATGTTTGGAGGTATATCGCTGTGATAATGTTGTTTATGTCCATCGCGGAAGTGTGCCATGC
>CAVEDT010000170.1:1105-4206 GCA_963614475.1 Roseburia faecis | reverse complement strand
ACGCTATCACGTTCGACTGTATATAATACGGTCAAACTTTTTGTGGACAAAGGCGTTATAGAAACAGTAGCCGGAGACAACAGCGAGTGCCGCTACGATTTTTTTCACAAGCCGCACGCGCATTTCCAGTGTCGACAGTGCCGGAAGGTGTACGACATCCCCTTCGATTTGGACGCCATAAGCCGTCCCGAGGGCTTCAACATCGAGCATACGGTACTGGTGTTCACCGGGTTGTGCCCGGACTGCTATGCTTGTCAGCAGGAATGACGCATACTTTAATCACGCATACAAACTCTCAATAGTTTACGCATATATGAAAGATCTCAAAGGAACCAAAACAGAGAAAAACCTGATGGACGCCTTTGCCGGCGAGTCACAGGCACGCAACAAGTACTCGTACTACGCTTCGAAGGCGCGCAAGGACGGCTATGAGCAAATTGCCGCCATCTTCGAGGAAACAGCCAACAACGAAAAGGAACACGCCAAACTGTGGTTTAAGTTGCTGCATGGCGGAGAGGTGCCCGATACTATGGCCAACCTGCGCGATGCAGCCGAGGGCGAGAATTACGAATGGACAGATATGTACGAGCGCATGGCTGTAGAGGCCGAGGAAGAAGGCTTCACCGCCATAGCCAAGCGTTTCCGCGCTGTGGCAGCCATCGAACGTCATCACGAGGAGCGCTATCGTCGCCTACTGCAGAATATCGAAGAAGGCATAGTATTTTCGCGTGACGGCGATCGCGTATGGGTGTGCCGCAACTGCGGACACATCGTCATCGGCCCGAAAGCCCCTGCAGCTTGTCCTGTATGCGCCCACCCGCAGAGCTACTTCGAACTGCGCGCCGACAATTATTAAGATCCCGGCAGACAACACATCCTCTATATAATACGGAACAATTCTTCTATATACAACACATTTCCCGACACCTTTATCTTAGTCAAGTCTATACCTATACACACCCGGGGGCTTCAGCCGAAGTCCCCGGCATATTTTTTGAACGGCTCTTAAGAGTCGCCGATATTATGCGCCCCCGATATTGCGAGTTATCACTATTTGCGCGCCTCCGTGGATTGTTCCATTCCGATACCGAAAAGTGCAAAGTCGTATGCCACGGGGTCGTCGGGACGCCAGCGACGCAACTCTTCCGTCAGGTCGAGCACGGCTTTTAGGTCATTGGAACGCCTTTGAAGCAGTCCGAGATTGCGAGAGACTTCGGCCACGTGTACATCCAACGGAATAAACAACTGCGAAGGCTTGATTACCTTCCATAGGCCGATATCTACAATTCCGTCATCACGCACCAGCCATCGCAAAGCCATATTAAGACGCTTAAGCGGCGTTGTAGCACTCACCGAGATACAACGCGTGTCCTTACGGCCGTCATTAGCCTCGGCCAATGACGACGCCAATGCTTCTGCAAAAGTCCATGCCGGAATCTCGGAGCAATCGGCCTTAGACGCGGCAAGAAGTGCCTCAAGACTTCCATGCCTTGCATAGAGGGAATGTAGACCACGCAAGTAGTACTTGAGATTGCGCCCGAAGAATGTTCGGTGTATATTCAGGGCATCATCCAAGTCTTCGTAGGACTGCGACTTTACGTATTCGTAGGGGGCATTGCCCATGATTTCAAGCAGCCGCTGACAATTGCGTACAATCATCTTGCGATTGCCCCACGCGATGGTGGAGCATAGCAGTGCCGAAATCTCTATATCGCGGCTGTCAGTAAACGAACGAGGAAATTGCACCGGATCGGCGTCGGCAAAGGATGGCACATTTATGCGCTCTAAAGCCTGATCAAGCCTTTCGCGTAATTGGCTTCTGTCTCCCTGATTGAGAGTCGCTGTATCGTGAGTCATAATTATAATAAAACCGAGAGAGGGAAAGACGGTATATATACCAAAATTATCGAGGATGTGATAAAGAAACTAAAGCAATGGCGCCTATTGCTGTATGAGGGGACGGATCGAATGACAATACGATCTGTCTGAATCCCCGGCATACGTTGCTAAATATTGCTTAATAGCACAAGACGCCGGCAGAGGTCTACCGGCGTCTTGTTTAGGGTGAACAGTGGGGGTCGAACCCACGACCTTCGGAACCACAATCCGACGCTCTAACCAACTGAGCTATGCTCACCATGTCTTGCAAAAGCACTGCAAAGGTACACACTTTTTTTCAGCCACACAAGCATTCAAAAGTTTTTTTCTAATTTTTTTTATCGCAATCTCATAATCCGCTATATCTAAAAGCTTTATCGAATACTTCTCAAAGGGCATCCATCGAACGCATCAAACCCCGAATAGCGCATCTCTACCACCTAAACAATCAAATCAATGCCGCAAAAAGCGAGTCAACATAAGCGCGGCCAAACCGGACAAAACGCTACGCGCCCCGGATCGTCTCGACCCGGGGCGCGATATTAATCTTAAAGCCAGTCTATTACATTACTATCGCATTTGATTGCTATATATAGTATCTATGTTGTCGGGGTGTTTTTGAAGTCTTTGTCTATATGACGACGACAACAGTAAATAGTTTAACAGCCGATCAAATTTTAATAGAATTTAACACGCAACGGACTGTCTATATTTTACAGTGCCTTGGTTTCTTCGGCGATTTTCTTGAATTCGTCGAAGGATACCTTCTTTTCTTCAACGGTTACGTTGTTACGAAGGGTGTTGAAGAGTTTCATCTCGCTGGCGGCTTCTACGATACGCGAACGTGTATTGTTGTCCTTGAGCAGACGTTTGGCGTATTCGGTGATGGTTGTATCATCCATATTGGTGATACCGTACTGTACAAACTGGTGGTTTGCCACAGCCTTAGCGTATTCCAGAACGTCGTCTTCTTTGAGTTCGATGTTGAGCACGTTGGCGATGCGTTCTTCGATGAGCTGCCATTTGAACGAGGGAAGCATCTGTTCGTATTCCTTGTCGATGTTTTCGACGGTAAGTTCTTCGTTACGTGCTACAAGCCATTTCTTGAGGAATTCGGTGGGAAGTTCCATATCGCCGTACTTCTCGATGAAATAGTTGCGTGCGGTCACATCAAAGAGTTCGTTAGAGTTGCGAGCCAACTGTGCGGCCAGGCCTTCCTTGAC
>CAVEDT010000170.1:469-1095 GCA_963614475.1 Roseburia faecis | reverse complement strand
TTGCCGAAGACGGCATCGAAGAATGCTTGGTCATGCTCGGCTTCCTTCATTACGATGATCTCGCTGATAGCGAGAACGAAGTCACTATGAACATCGCCGGCTATACTCTTGTCGATATTGAGCATGGAGGACAACTCGGCAGCGTTACCGTTGCAGCTATCATAGGGATTGAATACGACCTTGTCGTTTACATGTTTGTCGGCGAAGAGAGCCTTCTGTTTGTCATCCTTGAAGGTGAAAGGAGCAACTATGGCATTGGTCACCTGAATGGCGCCTTCGTTTTCGTTGACTGTACCATCGGCGTTGAGCTGTTGCAACGAGCCTTTGATGAGGCTGCGGTCATCTGTAACATCACCGGGCTCCTGACGACCGAAGCGCTTGCGCAGTGCTTCGTCTTCATCTTTGTACATCTGCTCGGATACTTCTATAGCATATCGAGTCAGCTTGACGTCCTTATCTACAGCTATATTAAGCTCGGGGGCAAAGCCGATTTCATATTTGAATTCGTAGTCTTTGTCTTCGAGGTTTATTTCTTTCTTCTCCAAAGGCAGGGGCTCGCCGAGCACGTGAAGTTTGTTGTCGCGAATATGGCGGATGACGGCGTCATACACCACATCATTGAGCAC
>CAVEDT010000170.1:0-355 GCA_963614475.1 Roseburia faecis | reverse complement strand
CTCTTGACTTGCTTTCCGAACATTCGGGTGAGAGTAGCCAGAGGTGCATGTCCCTGACGGAATCCGGGGATGACACGTTTGGTACCGATGTTACGCAGCTCTTTCTTAACCTTGTCTGCGTAATCAGCCTCTACAACGTTTACGTTGATGATACCGTAAACCGCCGAGTTTTTTTCTATAGTTACGTTCATTTGGCGTTGTTATTGGTAGTGTTATATCTTATTATTGTCTTTAAGTATGCATTTGCGGCGGATATAACTTCACCACAAAAAAGCACGCAAAATTAGCCATTAATATCCACACGTACAAATTTATTTTGACTTTATCTGCCTTAGAGCAATATTGTCCTAAATAA
>CAVEDT010000169.1:0-4282 GCA_963614475.1 Roseburia faecis | reverse complement strand
CATGTACATAGTAGCTGACCGCTTTGCGCCTGACGCCAAGCCCTCCGGGAAGCACGCCTTCGGCTTCGATGCCGCGGCGTACGGCTTTGACCATGACGTCCCAAACATTTCCGAGATAATCCCAAATGTCCGGGCCTTCGCATTGTTCGACATATTCCCAGAAGCTATGACCGGTGGCTTCGCACCATTGCAGAATTTGGCCGATAGTGTCCATCCCGTAGATGTCTCGTGCATTTTCCGGATCAAGAGATAGTCCTTCTTCAACAACTTCTCCGCCGCCGATGCTGTACATGGTGCGAGTCGGACATATAGGCTTGCCTTGGGCGTCCAAAGCCTCGAAGGTCATGGCGTTGGTGTGAAACGGCAGTACGGTATCCGCCTTCCAGACTATGTCTGTATGTGCTACCGGAGCCAATACGTCCAATATTGCCTTGTCGGTAAGGTGGCCTCGTCCGGTGGCGGCCAAAGAGCCATATAGGGTTACGCGAAACGATGCCGGGTGTGACGATTCGACACTGATTAGAAAAGCAGTGGCGGCGTTGCGCGGGCCCATAGTATGGGACGATGACGGTCCGTATCCAATTTTGTATATGGTTCTTATGGTCTCCATCGGAAGTGCGGTTATCTGTGTTTTTTAGATGCGATCCAGTACGGTGGCTACGAGGTCATGGATACCACCCTTATAGTTGGGGTTGGCATCTTCGTTGAAACGGTTTGCTATAATCGAGCATACCGTCATGCAACGGTGTCCCATGAGACGGCCCAGGCCTTGCAGAGGTGCAGATTCCATCTCATAGTTGGTGATTTTACGGCCATTGTAACGGAAGCTCTCGATACGGCGGTTGAGGTCCGGATTAGCGAGGGGAAGACGTACTTCGCGTCCCTGCGGGCCATAGAAGCCGACAGCCGAGATTGTATTGCCGCGAACCATATCATCGCGTCCGATTTGTTCGACAAGCGATGCGTCGGCATCAACGACATAAGGATTTGCCCAGGTGGGATTCCAGCCGACATGTTCGCAGAAAGATTTTTCGAAATCGAGGTCGGCAACTGAATTACGACCTGCATAGTAGTTGAGCACGCCGTCAAAGCCTATGGATTTTTCGGCTATGACGGGAGTTCCGAGTGATAGTTCGGGCTGCAGTGCGCCGCTGGTACCGATGCGTACTATTGTAAGCTGACGATGGTTTTCCTTGACTTCGCGTGTGGCAAAGTCTACGTTAGCCAGAGCGTCAAGTTCGGTAATGACGATGTCGATGTTGTCGGGACCGATGCCGTGGCTGATGCACATGATGGGCTTACCGCGGTAGGTGCCACCGATAGTATGGAATTCGCGCGACTGTACTTCGAAAGTCTTTGTGTCAAAGAATCCGGCAATCATATCTACGCGACCGGGATCGCCGCACAAGATGATGCGGTCGGTAAGCTGATCGGGGTGCAGGTGGATGTGGAATGCTGTTCCGTCGCTGTTGATGATAAACTCGCTGGGGGGTATGATTTTCTTGTGTGCCATAGGTGGTATTTGTTTGTGTGTATGTGTTTTTGATATGTTATGTTTTTATCTGAATATATATGATGATAGAACTCAATGGGATACGCTGTATCCACCGGCCGGGGTGGAGCCTACGCAACTCATAAGTTCGAGCTGAAACAACGCGTCTTGCACGTCGGCGAGGGACATCGAGACAGCGGATGCAATTTGCACCGGCAGGCTATCGGCGTTGGTGTCCAGAAATTGGACGATACGCTGCTGTTCCTCGGTAAGGTCCAGTGGTAATTGCTTCTGCTGAGGTACGTCATTTCGAGCCCAGCCCAAATACTCGGCCAATTCGCCCGGCTCGGTGAGTAGGTGTGCGCAGTTGGTGCTTATAAGATGGTTACATCCTCGGCTATATTGGTCGGTGGTTCGTCCCGGAAGTGCAAAAACCTCTCTGTCGTATGAATTGGCAAGGCTTGCAGTGGTCATAGACCCGCCTTTCCGGTCGCTTTCCATTACCAACAGGCAGTCGCACATCCCGGCAACGATGCGATTACGCGCCAGAAATAGTGACGGATTGGTGTGGCTTTCGAAGTCGTATTCGGTGAGTACCGCGCCTCCGTTCTGTATCATCTTGACAGCTACGGGACGGTGTGTCTCGGGATATATGCGGTCTAATGGTACGGCACTGACGGCGACAGTGGGGACTCCTGCATCAAGTGCCGCACGGTGGGCTGCTACATCAATGCCGTATGCCAAACCGCTGACGACAACCAAATCCGGAACCATTGAAGCCAATTCTGAAATAAATTTCGAAGTAGAAGAGACTCCATACGAAGTCGCACGGCGAGTGCCTACCACCGAAATTATGTGGCTCGCGTTCAGGTCGGTATCGCCGGCTATAAATAATCCCAAAGGCGCATCGGCGCAGTTGGCCAAACGGCGAGGAAAGCGGCTGTCCGAGTAATATATAAAGTCAACATTTACTTGCCGGGCATGTCGAGCTTGCCGCAAAGCTCTTTCGAGCAAGGCACGGCGATAGCTGTCGTCCAGTATCGTTGAACGAGCGTTCATTGTCCTTTGCAATTCGGCCTCGGACATTCCGAAAAAGCGACGTTCATCGCCGACTTTATCGAGAATTTGTGTCCCCAACGAAAAGTTGTTGCCTTTCAGCCTTGCAAAGGCGATATGTAGTACGAGGTCATCGTAGCTATCGATGTCCGGCATTTTCTTATGTTTATTTAGACGATTCGATGTATTTTCCAAAAGCTTCAAGAAGACGCTCGCCACGTGTCAAGTGTCCGTTTTCGACACATGCCACAGTGACTTCGGCGCGTAGCACCGGTGTCCCATCGGGACGGTATATGTCCTGATAGAATATAAAGGCGGCGCCACGACGTCCGAGGCGCAGACAGCTGACAAAACTATCGCCGATGCGCAACGGTGTTTTGTATTCAATGTTTACGCGTGCCAATACCGGATCGATGCCCATTGCGTGCATCTCGCCGAAAGTAAGGCCCGCTTGCCGACAAAACTCGTGGCGGGTGTGCTCCAAGTAGTGCAGATAGTTGGCGTTGTTTACGATGCCCTGATAATCAAGCTCGTAGTCTCGCACCTGCATTTCTAAGGTAAATATGTATTGATCAAACATGATGTGTATTCCATAAGAAAAAACAAAGATAATACTTTATTTTGATACAGCGTATCGGCAAAAGTCGTTTTTCGAAGAAAAGGCTCAAAAAATATGCCGCATAGGCTTAATCCCATGCGGCATATAAGTTATGGCTTGTATAGTGCTGTCTTAAGACTATTGAAAGTCGTTAAATCCAGCGCGTGAATGCGAAGTCCTGGCGGTGTGGCAGTTCGGCATTCCACGGATAGATACGGAATCCGTAACGGAGAACTCCGGGATCTTTGATGCGAGATTCGAGTTCGTAGGTGATGACGTTGCCTTCTTCTTTGATGATCTTGAAGGGGAGGCGTTCGACAAGACTGTTGGCGCCGTCCTGAGTGTTGTATACCACCTGCTCGACTGCGAGGTCGCGACCTATGCCGTTAGTGTCAAGGGTGACTTCTACGCGGTATTTGTCGCCGGTGATACCGTTGGCGGTTTCGCCTTGCTGCTTGATGTCAAGCACTTTGATGCCATCCCAAGCGGCTGCTACGTGCTCTTTCCATGCTACGATGTCCTTGGCCAAAGCATAGCCGTTGGCAGCAAGTCGACCTGTGCGACGAGCCTCTTTTTCGTAGAACTTGGCGATATAGTCGTCTATCATACGCTTCATCGTGAAGTGGGGCGCGATATTGCCGATGGAACCTTTGATGTACTGGATCCACTCGGGTGAGTATCCCTTGGAGTTCTTTGCGAAGTAAAGCGGAATGATTTCGTTCTCGAGCATGGAGTATATTGTCGCAGCATCCAGTTTGTCTTGCTGGGACTGGTCGGTGAAGGTGCGTTTGTCGGTGAGAGCCCATCCGGCTTTTTCGTTGAAGCGATAGCCTTCGTACCACCATCCGTCAAGGACACTGAAGTTTAGCACGCCGTTCATCTCGGCTTTTTCGCCGGAGGTACCTGAAGCTTCAAGCGGGCGAGTCGGGGTGTTGAGCCAAATGTCTACGCCGGTGACGAGGCGTTTGGCAACGACCATATTGTAGTCCTCGAGGAAGATGATTTTGCCCAAGAATTGGGGCATGCGCGAAATTTCGATGATGCGCTTAATCAGGCCTTGGCCGGCGCCGTCGGCGGGGTGTGCCTTGCCTGAGAAGATGAATTGTACGGGGAATTTCTCGTTGTTGACAATCTTG
>CAVEDT010000168.1:0-4298 GCA_963614475.1 Roseburia faecis | reverse complement strand
GTCCTTATTAAGTCCGTTCTCGGCAAGCCATTTGTCCATGACCGGGACTTTGTCCGCCGCCTTGATGTATACATCTTTGATGCCTAATATCGCATAGCGGTTGACTATGGCCGGGGTGTCGGCTCCGGTGATTATAGCTATACGCAAGCCTCGCTTTACCGCCAACTGCATGGCATAACCATCCTTAATATTGACCATACGTCGAGGTACCCCGTCATCGCCTACGGGTATGGTAGAGGGCGACAGAACGCCGTCTACATCGAAAATCACTCCTTGTATTCTGCGTAAATCAAAGGCTGTTTTGCTCATAAAGTTTTACTTGGAATTGTTATTCATAATATCTTGCGACATAATTCGATATATATCAGCCTGCGCTCCTTCAAGACGCTGCAAATGTTTCTCTATTGTATGGATGTCACCACGAGCCGCGGGTCCGGTTTGCGAAGCTCCGGCGCCACATTCCATAGCCTTGGCGAGTGTCTCGCGCAATAACGGTGCAAAGACTTCGAGCGAGCATCCCGCCTCGCGCTTGAGAATGTTTTCAGCTATCGCCCACGAATGGTTGGCGAAGTTGCACGCAAACACCGCTGCAAGGTGCAGGGTTGCACGAATGTCGGACCCGGCATAGCGAACATCGGGGCTTATGCGTAAAGCCAAATTCATCAGAACTTCTGACACAACATCGTCCGAGCCCTCGATGAAAAAGGGCACTTCAGACATATCTATATGCCTATTGCTACTGAACGTCTGTAGGGGGTAGAACACTCCGCGGCGCGCCTGGACAAGTGCATCCATAGGTGCCGTACCCGAGGTATGCGCCACAATTCCGGCCACCGGGCCTATGGCGGCAGACACGGCTGGGATGGCGTCATCCTTGACTGCTACAATATATACATCTAAATCGCGCGGTAATGCGGAAATGGTGCCGCCCGAGACTTTCAAAGGCGCAGCGACGGATGATGCATGGCTCTCATTGCGCGACCATACGCCGACAAGGCATCCGGCCTGAGCAAGAACCTCGGCCAAGTGTCCGGCAACATTACCGGCGCCTATGATAGCTACGCGTGGCTGCTGTGAGGCTTGTCCTGCCACTGTCATTCGCCCTCGACAGGAGCTTTCCAGGTGTTGATATGCACCTTCTCCCACATTAGCTTGGCGGGATCTACGGGACGCCGCGTTTCGTTTTTGTATCCAAAGGTTACGATGCACTCTACCACCATGTGCGGGGGCAAGCCGACGATATCGCGCACAACATCCTCTGACGGCTCGTCATTGGCATCGAAACGGCCGCGTACTTGTATCCAGCACGACCCGATGCCTAATGCCTCGGCTTGCAACTGCATGAACACCGCCGCAATGGACATATCCTCAACGAAGCATTCGCTACGTTCGGGATCGGCGGCAACGACTACGGCGAAGGCTGCGCCGGCAACGGGATGTGCGCCGGCCGGCTTGCATTTGGACAGTGCGGCAAGTGCGTCACGATCATCGACGACAACAAATTGCCACGGACGGGCACTCTTGCTGGTAGGTGCAAGCAAAGCTGCCTCGACAATAGTTTTTACATCATCGGCCGGAATGGGCTGTTCGGTGTATCGACGTATGCTGTGACGCTGCAACAGCATTTCGTGAAAATCAAATTCTGCCATAGTTGTATATCTTTGGATAGGTTGTTGTCGCACGAGTAAAACCGGCATCAAGCGATAAAGGCATCAGCCTCGAAAGCCTCGCGATGTATCAGCGGGCGCACACCCAGGCGCCTTTGTAGAGGCGGGCAATACGGGCATCGGATGCTTGGGCTTGCAACGCGTCCATATTTGTGCCGGTGGCTGCATAAACGCGATAGCGGCCGTCTTTATGCAAAACAGCTAAAGCCATATCGGGGTTCACGCGATACTGGTCGTCGATAAATTTTTGAGCATCCTCTGCTGTAGTAAGCGAAGCCACAATCAAGCAGTATGGGTCGCTATCTCGAAACCGCAATTCGGCACTGCTTCGATTCGTGCTTTTGCCGATAGTGGTTTGGGCCTTCTCTTTTCGAGAAGTCTCAACGTTCACGACTTTTTCAACTTTTGCGGAAGGAGTAGCGACATTCGCCGGTTCTACAGCCTTTATACCCATTTGTGCTTTCGCGACAGAAGGAGTCTGTGCTGTGGCGGCCACCGCTGTCCGAGACTCAGCGCGCACAATTCCGGGCGATGCGGGAGTTTTGTGCCGCTCAGGCACGGATATGGTCGCTGTTCCGATTTCGGGATAAAGCGAAGCATAATCGGCCTTGTCCACAGCCACCGGCGTGGATACGGCAATACATACTGCCAGCAGAACGATGATAGAGGCTGCAGCACGTGCCGCCGTGGCAAGACGGCGACGCCATATATGGCGTTCGACAGCCTGTTCGAAGTGACGTCGCATGTCGCGTGCACGCTCAATAGCAGCCACGGGCTGTATCGCAGGTCGCCATGAGGCCAGCGGTGTTATGCTATCCAGTGCCGACGGGAAAAACTCTGTCAAACCATCATTGGAGGTCAAAATGCCCATGCGGCCTATCGGCAACTGTCCTTGCTGAACCAGAAGACGACGCATTTCGGCTACATCATTTTCGACTTCGGTGCGTGCCTGTTCATAGGCCAATCCGGTCTGTCGGGCTACCGAATGTACCAGCATTCCGTCATCATCCTTCAACAAAGGGTTAAAGGAAAACGATCTATATGGCGGTAACAGTCGCCCGTTACCGTCACTATGCGCCGCAATCGTCCGCGCCAGCATGGCTCCGAAGCCTGGTATGATGACGCAGTCATGTTGCGATAGAAGATACTGGATATGTCGTATTGTCCGATTCACATTGCAAAGATAGCGATTTTTAATGGGACAGGGAACATATTGAGTCCTCAAAGTTTTCTACATAATGTAGATAACGTACGCAGTGCCGATGCAAGTGTTTATTATATGCGTATTTGTGGAACGGCGACAAACTTTTATTGAAACAATGCTTCAACTTTCTTTCGCTGTACGCCGAGTTTCAAGGCTTTAGCAGCATCTTGGTGTGCTTCGTCATTCATGTAACGACAGCGGTTAAGCTTTGCACGATAGTAATATAGCTCGCCATCGTTGGGGTATAACTTTAATCCTTTTTCGAGTGTCTCCGATGCTTCGTTGAGCGACTCGATAGCTATAAGCGACCCAGCCAGCATGGCATAGTATTCAGGGGCCGGAGTGCGTTCCACCAGTTTGCGCAAATTGCGCACAGCCTCTTTGTCGTTTCCGGTCATGGAGTAGAGCGTGCCCATTGCCAGATATGTATCCGAGGATTCGGGCACAACACGCTCCAAGACTTTGAAGTCGCATACGGCCGTATCCAACCGCCCGGCATACAGGGCAATCATACCATGATAAAAGCGGGCTGTCGAATTGATACTGTCTATGGCGATAACGGCGGCATAGTCTTCGTAGGCGTCTGCATCGCGTCCCATAGACAGAAGTACTCGTGCTCTGTTTTCGCGTCCGGCAATAAGCCTCGGCGAACGACGGCACACTTCATTCAAAGTGGCCAACGCCAAAGAGTCTTGCTCGTTGTAGAAGTACAGCATTCCGAGATTAGACATCAGTGCCACATTTAGCGGATTGTCCGGCTCGACAGCCATAGCCTCAACCAAGCGCAGTCCTGCAGCCGCATAATCGCCCGAATCGAGAGCTTGCTCGCTTTGATCTATGAGCAGGAAATACGGACGCTCCATCAACTGCAACGAGTCGTCCTTAAATGCTTTTTCCTTAGGTGTGAGATGCGGCAGCTTTAGTTCGACACCGCGACTCTGTGCGGCCATCTCCATTGAAGTAGTCAACAGCACAAATAACACCGCAAGCGCGAATATCATCGGTTGTACTCCGCATTTGAACGTTTCGGATTTACGCACGCGCTTATCCTTATAAATATCCGTATACGTGTATCTACGACTGTCTGTATAGTCGCGTTTATTAATATATGTCATTTTGTCTTTTGTCATTGTGGTCTTACCGCAAAGGTACAACCTAATTTCGAGCATTAGCGAGTCTATACATTTTTTAACCGGCGACACCATGCCCATCTGCTTCGATTCATTGATGCCTTTTCCCCATCAGGCCATTCCACTACTGCTTGTGTGTACACTCAGACTAAGTCTATAGCCGAAGATATCGCAAACAAGTGGTCCGGAGCATAATACACACAAACAGCGGCAGACAATTGTCTGCCGCTGTTTGTGACTCATACAGGATTCAAACCTGTAACCTTCTGATCCGTAGTCAGATGCTCTATTCAGTTG
>CAVEDT010000167.1:0-4306 GCA_963614475.1 Roseburia faecis | reverse complement strand
CACACGATATAATCAATGCTCGGCATATCCGACCGGTCCTGCCATCGGAATACTGATAGTTACTTTTGGGCATAATTATCCTTCAGGTACACACTACAGAGTCCTATAATAAATCAACACATGCTAATTCAGGTACACGACATAGTTACCATAGTCACAGCGGTCACCATATTATCACTGGCGGTTGTGCTGTCCTTGTTGCATATCGAAAGCGGTAACCGTTGGTATCAGTTGCGCCGTGCGCGCAAGTATCTTGCCATAGCATCGGCTGTGCTCGCCCTTACCGGAGTACTCGGCATCACCTTCGGTGATCAAAATTCCAATTGGGCGCTTGTGTCATCATCCACATTGTTTGTAGGACTTATCCAAGCCACTATATTCACGTATATTTGTATATGGATGGTGCATCCCGAATTTCGAAGCAATATACACATTGGGGTCGCGCTGCTGAGTTGTACTATTATAGGAGCCGGTGCCATAGCGTTATCCGTGGTTTCGCCGGAGGATTACGAGACTTGGCGTTGGGTCTGGTCGGGCGTTTTTGCCGGACAGATGACCGGGTATTGTATGCTTTTTGTGAGAGAATACCGTGCCGGCAAGCGCCATATCGACAACGAGTATGAAGACGATATCAGTTATCGGATGCGCTGGATACGTCGGTGCTTCCTCGGCGCCTTGTCCGTAGGCATCGGTGCGCTCGTGTTTTCGTCTGTGAATATGCCGTTGAAATACTTTGATTGCTTTATGGCGGCATATACGTTATATTATCTGTATATAGGCATTTGCATCATCAATTACCGTACTCGCGGTGCCTTCATTGTTCGTGTCGCGGACGTCCCCGAATCACCCGAAGGATGGAAGGTCTCCAACGCCTTGTCGTCGGATGAAAAAGCTTCGGTGACAGACAATACTCATTACAGCGAAACCGTACTGACGGATCTGTCCGAGGTGCATGCACTTATCGAAAAACGGCTGGCCCTATGGACTAAAGCTGAAATGTATCTGCGCTCGGACATACCTATGGACGATATTGCTCGTTATATGGGCGTGACGCGACGCCAGCTGAGTGCTTACTTCGCCGAGGTACTCCACATGCAATTCCGCACATGGCGCAATACCAAGCGTATAGACTATGCTCGCGCACGCATCGAGTCCGACCCGGCCGTCTCGATATCCTCGTTGCCGACAGTCACCGGATTTGCCAATGCCAGCAACTTCTACACCGAGTTCAAAAAGCAAACGGGAATGACGCCCTCGGAATACCGTGCCAAGCACCACACGGCGCCGACACGGTGACGCCCGGGCCTGGTCTGTCTACGCTTTTGCCGTCTCGCAATTTTTACGGAAACGCTTTTTTCGCCGAGAAACCATTTACTTTTGAGCGCCTTCGGGTATATACATTATGACAGGTATTGCTGTCTGCCGCGGTGGCCGTATTTTCGGCTATGCCGTATTTCTCAATTATTATCCGTATATTTGCAAGGTAAAAACACTTTATACCCCAATAATATCCCTATGAATAAAGCCATTATGACCTTAATTGTCATTGCCATGACGGCGATGACTGCGATTGCTAAGGAAAAATCTTATCAGCCCGAGAATTACTCGTATATGCGTGGTATTGAGCAGTTCTCCGAACATAATTATGCTGATGCCTTAGATTGGTTCAACAAAGAAATCAAAGAGCATCCGGACAACGGTTATGCCTATTGGTTTGTCTCGGCCATCAAACTCATCCAAGATGAATACGGCGATGCATTATCGGCCGCAAATACCGCACTTCGGAAGGTGACCAAGAAGGATAAGGAGTCGATATCGTCGATATACCAAATTCGAGCCAAAATCCATATCGCGTTAGCTGATACCGTGGAGGCTCTCAATGACTATGCTTTGGCTATCAAAACAGATCCCAAAGACAAAGATGGGTATGAAGGACGTGCCGACTTATTGTATTATATGAACCGTTATGATGAATCGGATGCAGACTTCGGTAAGGTGCTCGAGATGGACAATACCGATCGATACAGCACTATGGGGCTCGGGCGCAATAATGCCGCACGTAAGAATTGGGATGCAGCCATCGACCAATATAGTCGGGTCATCAAGATGTATCCCGATTACAGCTCGGGATATTCGTTCCGTGCCGAAGCGTATATCGCCAAAGAAAAGTGGAACGAGGCCACGGAAGACATCCTCAAGGCTCTCGATATCGATGGCGATGATAAGGCGTTGTCGCTTATGAGAAATCTTAAGGACGAGGCTCGCGATGCCATGAAAGTCAGGCTGAAAATTAAGGCTAATAAGGACAAAAAGAACGGAATGTGGCCGTATTATTTGGGTGTTCTCGCTTATGACGATGATGATTACATTGATGCCATTTGTCGCTATCAGAATTCTTTCGAAATAGAGGCTAATCCGGTATTAATGTTTAATATATCGGGATGCTATATGGACATGGGCGACTATCGGTCGGCTCTGGATGCCATAGATAAGGCTGTGCAGATGAAGGATGACGATACGGATTTTATGTTTCGTCGCGCCAATATTTTGTCTCGGCTTAAACGCTATGACGAGGCTATCGAGCAGATGGACAAGTACATCGAAGCTGATGCCGAAGATGTAAGTGGATACTTGGCAAAAGCCGAATTTGAGTATGACAAGAAGGACTATGCAAGTGCTATCGAGGATTATACCACCGTCACGGTACTTGCGCCGGAATATATGCCTACGTATCTCAAACGCGGTCAGTCATACGCAGCCATAGGCAAGAAAGACCTTGCTGTCAAGGATTTTGAGAGAGTTGTCGAGACAGACACCGTGCAAGGCAGCGCAATACGCGGATATGCATTGATACGCTTGGGGCGCAACGATGAAGCGCGCGATTGCATTGGCAAGATTATTGAGGCCGATAGCGTCGGTGAATGTTACAACGTAGCGTGTCTGTATTCGCTTTTGGGCGATACGGATTCGGCTCTCGTGTACTTACGTAAGGATCTGGAACAAAGTATCGGAAATGTTGTACGCATACAAGACGACTCGGATTTGGACAATATTCGCGATACGGAGGCTTATAAAACTCTTGTCAATGAATTCACCGAAAAGCTTGACGCGTACAAGCCTACGGAAGTCAAAATTATAGGCGATGCAGACGCCGAAGACGATACAGACGGCGAGACGGAGACCTCCGAAATCCCTTTTACAAAATCGGAGGGAGTGACCAAGGTCAAATGTACCATCAACGATTTGCCTCTGAGTTTTATCTTTGATACCGGTGCGTCTCTCGTGTCCATGTCTTCGGTCGAAGCAACTTTCATGTACAAGAACGGGTACATCACCAAGGACGACATCTGCGGCACCTCCATGTTTACAGACGCCAACGGCGACATTAGCGAAGGCACTATTATTAACCTCCGCAAAATCAAATTCGGAGAGTTTGAGCTTACCAATGTACGCGCCTCCGTGGTCCACAATCAGGTGGCTCCGCTGCTTTTAGGTCAATCCGTACTGGGACGCCTCGGCCGAATAACCATTGATAACAAGAAATTGTGCCTTATTATCACGCATAAGAAATCGGCTAAATGATAGCTTCGTGATGCACTCGAACGCGACATCCGCCGCTTGCTATCCGAGAGATGGGAGTAGCAAAATTTCATATCTTGACCGCTGATTATCAGAAGCCGAGACTGCTATTTTATCTCCTCCCCCCCCCTTAGTCAAAAAGAGATGGCACAGGGGCGCGCCGGATGCTTCGGAAAGGAATGGTTCCCCGGCTCTTTCCCTGATTGTTGAAAAGGTTGCGGAAGTCCATATGGCATGCAAGTGTATTAAATATTTTTAACAGTAAACGATTGCTGTGATTAAAAAAGTGTCAGTAAATTTGCGATATGTGTATTAGTTGTAAATCAATCAGCGTTTTATGATTGATTTGATGGTATTTTAACCCCACCTTCGACACTATGCCATATTTGCGATACTCGTTCACGATTTTGCTGACGCTCATGATGGTTTATGGGTGGGCATCACCGAGTGCCGCCACAAGCCGTTTTGTATGCCATGGAGTGGGGCTGCATGAACCGGAACGTTCTTCGCTGTGGAATTTGTCTGACGTGTCAACCTTGGACAAAGCCGGGCTAAATCGTGCTCCGCGATATGTCACAACGGCTGTGCATGTTTTTAATCTGAGTGCAGGCAATGAGCGGTAGGCGGCGGTTAGTGCTTTTGGCGAGTGTGATGCTCGCGGCTGCGGTCGTGCGCGGCGCGGTGACGGTGCCGTGGCAGGAGAGCGGGGTGTGGCCCGAGAGTCCGC
>CAVEDT010000166.1:2316-4317 GCA_963614475.1 Roseburia faecis | reverse complement strand
CCCCAGTGCCATGCTATACCTATATATATAGCTATGGCGAGCAGGAAATTGAAAAGCACGCCGGCCACCATTACCAGCAGTCGTGGAACAGGCTTTTTGGCGCGGAATTCCCACGGCTGAGGTTCGGAAGCCAGTTGATCCTTATCGGTGGTCTCGTCTATCATTCCGGCTATGGAGCAGTATCCGCCCAATGGCAGCCATCCGAGGCCGTAGAGGGTGTCGCGCCATGTCGGCTTGGCACCAGGCTTGGCGGGATGCGGACGCCCTACGCGCAGGTCCAGCAGCGCCCGTGGCTCTTCGTCCGGCTCGGTACCCAGCATCTGAGGCTCGCCGGCAGCGCTGTCGGCCTTGTCCGCGTCTTTGCGGCGGCGCGTCCAGGCTATCAGTTGCAGACGTCCGGCACGCGGATCATATTTCAGTAGCGAGAAGTACGGGTTGAAAAACAGGTAGAAGCGGTCGACGCGCATTCCGAAGATACGCGCGAAGATGTAGTGCCCGAATTCGTGTACGGTGACCAAAATCACCAGAGCGAGGACAAGTTGGGCGGCTTTTATCAGAAAGGTTTCCATTAATGTTTTAGTGGAGTGTATTGTATCGTTTGATGGCTTGTGTAGCTATGGCACGTGCTTCGGCATTGGTGGCGCGTAGGTCGTCCAGCGTCGGGCTGTCGATGTGCGCAATGCGGCCCAAAGTTTCTGTCACCGTGCTGTATATGGCAGTGAAAGGTATGGCGTCGTGCAGGAATGCGTCGACTGCCACTTCATTGGCTGCATTGATGACGCATGCGGTATTGCCTCCTGAGTCGAGGGCATATCGTGCCAGGGTCAGGCACGGGAAGCGCTCGGTGTCCGGTTCCTCGAAGGTCAAGGCGGCCATATCGGCCAGGGACAGTCGCGGTGCCACGCGATCCCATGGACGTGTCGAACATGCCAAGGCATAAGCTATGGGCAGGCGCATATCCGGCGTCCCCAACTGAGCCTTGACGGCTCCGTCCTTGAATTCGACCATCGAATGGACTATAGACTGCGGATGCACTATGGCCTTGATGCGTCGACCCGGTACGTCAAAAAGGTAGTGTGCCTCAATGATTTCGAAGGCCTTATTCATCATCGAAGCCGAGTCGATGGTGATTTTTGCGCCCATGCTCCAATTGGGATGCTTGAGCGCTTGGGCGGCCGTTGCTCCGGCTATACGTGCTACGCTCCAGTTGCGGAAAGGTCCGCCGCTGGCGGTGATAATCAGGCGACGCACCGTCTCGGGCGACTCTCCGGCGAGGCATTGGGCTATCGCCGAGTGTTCAGAGTCCACGGGATATATGCGCGAGGGCGAGTCGGCCAGCAGTCGACGTATGAGGTCGCCGGCCACGACAAGGGTTTCCTTATTAGCCAAGGCGATGTCCTTGCCGGCGCGTATGGCGGCCACTGTCGGCGCCAATCCGCTGTATCCCACGGTAGCTGTGACTACGGTGTCAATATCCGGGCGTGCCATAGCATCCACCATGGCTTGAGCGCCGGCAGCCGTGGCTATGCCGAGTGGCGAGAGGGCCTCGTGCAGTTCGGAATACCGCGATTCGTCGGCAATGATGGCCAGAGCGGGACGCACTTCGCGAGCTTGTTCGATGAGCGCGTCCACGCGGTGTCCGGCGGCTAATACGCTGACTGTAAGGTCGCCCACGGAAGCGCGTACCACATCCAGTGTTTGCGTACCTATCGACCCTGTGGAGCCGAGTACCGCAATGTGCTTATGTATATGACTGTCGTTCATAGCAAAGCACAAAGGTACAAAAAAGTTCGCATCCGCCAAAAGGCTAATTTTTGTCGGAGTTGTTTGTCGGAGTAGTGTCGGAGTAGTTCTTTTTGTCGGAGTGGTTCCGGGAAAGCTGAGAACTCAGAAAATGCTGAGAGCCCCGAAGGCATTGAAAGCCCCGATGTTTCCCGAACCTTCGACCCGGATGGCTGCTTAGCGGAAGATTACGTGGCATCCGAGGGCACGGGCCTCGCG
>CAVEDT010000166.1:750-2306 GCA_963614475.1 Roseburia faecis | reverse complement strand
CACCGAGTCTCCTTCGGTGGACGAGGTGACGACCATGGCATCGGCGGCGGCAATCTCGCCGTAGGGATTGTCCAGCGCTCCGACCATAGTGATGACGTTCGAGAGCCCCGCTTCGGCGTATATACAAGCCAATTCGTGTCGGCGGCTACCGGAGCCGATAAGGCGTATCTCGAGTGGGCCTCGGCTGCTTTCGGTACGGGCAAAATCGACCAGCCGTTCGAACCGCTTGACGCTTTCCAGACGGCCCACGGCCACGTATCGGCGCACGCCCGGGCGTCGTGGCGGCACTGAAGGCGCGGCTTCGTCCGCCAGAATGCGCAGGCGCGTTGCATCCACCGAATTGGGGCGTAGATATATACGCGGCGCTTGCGATGCCTCAGAGTCGAGGAAGCCCCGTAGCGAAGCGGCCACGTGCGGCGCCACGGCGATAATTCCGTCAGTGCGGCAATAGTAGCGACGTTCGGCGACGCCACCATCGTCCGGCCAAGGTAAGGCGTGGTCGTTAAGCCGGGCAAAGTTGCTGTGGATCATTGTGTAATGCCGTGTATGCCCCGGGATGTCTATGCGCGACCATAGCGCATCGTGCGCTACCGCCGCCAGGCCTTCAAGCCAGCAGACGACGATGTCATAACGGTTTTGACCGACACCTGCTCGGGCCAATCGGCGCAGCAAAGGCTGCGTCAGTCCGTGGCGCGTCAGCCCTAGTAGCAAGGCCAGTGACAGGCTGCGTTCGCCACGACTCCATACCGGGGGCAGTGTCGTGACGTTTTCGGAAAGTCGGTCGGCCCAACGTCCGCTGCATAGGGCCAGCACCTCAATCTGTTGAGATGGGCGTGCGACATGTTGTCGCAGGCTGTCGATAAGAGCGTTCTCGGCTCCGCCGATGTCCAGCGACCGTATGATTACAAGTATGCGCCTCGGGCGCATAGCTGAAGTATCGTTCACATCGTCCGCCTTGTTCTTCTTGTCCGCTTTGTCCGCCTCGTTAGCTTCGTTGGATGGCACCTCGCGATGTCGGGCGGTGCTGCGAGCAAAGAGAACGGCGCAGACGGTGACCGCTGCGTATAGCGGGATGATGGCTGCGTATGCCGTGTCCGCGTTGTAATGCCGAGCGGCGATGTATAATGCCGCCGGGGCGCAGAGGTATATCGTTCCGGATACCAGCGAATAAGCACGTATGCGCCCGGTGGCGTGCACGACGGCTGCAAAGACGTTGGTAAGAGCCACGCATATCCCGGCAGCCAAGGCTACGCCCAGCAGCGACACTGTCATCGGCGGCATCTCCGGGCCCAGCCACAGCGGTATCAGTGTGTCTGCAAAGGCATACAAAACGATGGCGCAGATGCCGAAGGTGCCGACGCTCCATGCCAAGGCGTACATGGCAGTACGCCACATGCGGCTGTTGTCGCCGGCGGCATAAGCCTTGATGACAGGCGGAACAAAGGCTGTGAGTATGCTTTGAGCCCACGTTTGCACCTTGGCGACTACGGCCAGAGCCAGAGTTAGTGCAGCTGTGGCGACAAGTCCACCGACAGCGTTGAAAACCAGTAGTATAC
>CAVEDT010000166.1:0-740 GCA_963614475.1 Roseburia faecis | reverse complement strand
AGTATACCCTGGTCGCGTATGGCTACAGCCGCATTGCCGTAGAAATCGGCGGCGGCATATCGCAGCAGCGCCCGTAGCATCGGGGTCGAAGCCGTGCCCGTCAGGCCGATGTGTCGCCGGGTGTGGCGCCAAAGTGCCAAGCAGGTCCATAGAGGCATAGCCACGCATACGGCGGCATAAGCGATAAGAGGATAGGGGCTGCCGACTTCGGCGTCCTCAATCGTCGTTAGCCATAACAATATAGCCAACAGAGCAAAACGTCCCACCGTGGCCGTTATATCGACCCGCGCCACGATGTCCATACGCTCGAGCGCTGTCAAGGCGCTGCGTGCCGGAGCGGCCAAGATGGTCAGTGCCGAAGTCGCCAAAGCCAATTGGAATACGGCTACGGCAACCCATGTCCCGGCGGCGGACACGTCATCCAGCGACAGAACATACCACAGCCCGGCGGTATCGGCCAGGACGATGACGGCCAAGGCTATGCGCGTCTGCAAACGGCGGGCGGTAGCCACCATATCGCCGAAATTGGAACCGCGCCCCAGCGAGTATGACATATACCGGTCGTAGGCGCCGCCCAGGGTGGCATACAACACCTCGCCCAAGGCGATGACCCCGGCGATGACCGAGTACAGCCCCAGCGAGTAAGCTCCCAGAAGCTGCAAGGCTATACGCCACGTCAGCAAGCCCACGGTCGTAGTGGCGGCCATGCGTGCTGTCATTGCCAGTGCGTTGCGTGTGAT
>CAVEDT010000165.1:0-4319 GCA_963614475.1 Roseburia faecis | reverse complement strand
TCTCCATACCCCGGACAATGAACAAGAAAATTATAGACCCCGTGGACACTGCCCTGATAGAGGCAGAACTGACACCCCAACGCTTTCTGCGCAAAACCAATAAGGCAGACAACGACATCTACATCGTAGACGCCCATACATGCCCCAACACCATGCGCGAAATAGGACGACTGCGCGAAATCGCCTTCCGCAGCGCCGGCGGCGGCACCGGCAAAGAATGCGACATCGACCAATACGACACTATGGAGCCGCCCTGCCGTCAGCTCATCGTCTGGGAACCCGAAAGCCGGCTGATACTCGGCGGATACCGATTTATCATCGGCGAAGACATACGCATGGGCGCCGACGGACGTCCCCGCATCGCCACAAGCCACATGTTTGACTTCAGCGACAAATTCATACACGACTACCTGCCGCAGACCATCGAACTGGGCCGCTCCTTTGTACGCCTCGAGTACCAGTCGTCGCGCGCCGGAGCCAAAGCCCTCTACGCCCTCGACAACCTCTGGGACGGCCTGGGCGCCCTCACCGTAGTGTACCCCCAAATACACTACCTCTTCGGCAAAGTCACCATGTATCCCAACTACTCGTGCGAGTGCCGCAACATGATACTCTACTTCATGAGCAAGTACTTTCCCGACCCCGAAGGCCTGGTACGACCGCGCCACCCACTGGACACACACATCGACACCGAAGCGATGCAACATCTGTTCACCGGCGCCGACTTCAAGGCCGATTACCGCATACTCAACACCGAGATACGACGCTTGGGCTACAACATTCCACCCCTGGTCAACGCTTACATGTCCCTCTCGCCCACCATGCGCATGTTCGGCACGGCCATCAACGACGAATTCGGCGACGTCGAGGAGTCCGGCATATTCTTCGCCATCAGCGAAATCTTCGAAGAAAAGAAAGCCCGGCACATCGCCACATTCCACCCCTGAACCAAAGCAGGCTGCGGCCTCAACACCACGGCAGCGCACACGGCGCACAACCGCGACACGCGCCACGGCACAATATAGGCACAAGCCAACGAGACATAGAATAAAAGGAGAAATCGAAAAAGAGAGATATTAGGTTAGGCAAAACACGCAAATGAACGAGACTTCACCCAACGTAAGAGTCATCGTAGCCGACGAGACACACCTATCATACGTCGACGAGATACTCGAGACAATCAACGCCGCCGCACGAGTACGCGGCACCGGCATCGCCAAGCGCTCGCCCGAGTACGTACGACAGAAAATGCTCGAGCACAAAGCCGTCATCGCCCTCGACGACAAAGGCCGCTTTGCCGGATTCAGCTACATCGAATCGTGGAGCAACCGCCGATTCGTAGCCAATTCGGGTCTCATCGTCGCCCCCGACTTCCGCGGCATAGGACTGGCCAAACGCATCAAACAACGCATCTTCGAACTATCGCGGCAAATGTTCCCACACGCCAAGATATTCTCCCTGACCACCGGAGCAGCCGTCATGAAGATGAACTTCGAACTCGGATACCGCCCCGTCACCTTCGACGAACTCACCGCAGACACCGCCTTCTGGCGCGGATGCGAAAGCTGCGTCAACTACGACATCCTCCAACGCAACGGCGGACACAAATGCCTATGCGTCGGACTACTATACGACCCCGAGGACAGCCTCTGCGTCCCCCATCCCACCACCGACGCCCCCGGCGCCACCACCCCCAAGCACAACGACACAACTATGGACACCCCCTCAACCAAGAAAAAAGTCGTCCTGGCCTTCAGCGGAGGCCTCGACACCTCCTTCGCCGTCAAATACCTCAGCGAAGAATGCGGATACGAAGTATACACCGCCATAGCCAACACCGGAGGATTCACCCCCGCCGAACTCGATAAAATACGCGAGCGCGCCCTTGCCCTGGGCGCACGCCGGCACGCCACACTCGACATCACCGACGAGTACTACCAAAAAAGCATACGATACATGGTCTACGGCAACATCCTGCGCAACGGCACATACCCCATCTCCGTATCCTCGGAGCGCATATTCCAAGCCATAGCCATCATCAACTACGCCAAAAGCATCGGCGCTCACTGCGTCGCACACGGCAGCACCAGCGCCGGCAACGACCAAGTACGTTTCGACCTCACCTTCCAAATCCTCGCCCCCGAAATCGAAATCATCACCCCCACTCGCGATATGAACCTCACCCGCGAGTACGAAATCGACTACCTCCGCCGCCACGGATTCCAAGCCGATTTCAAAAAAATGGAATACTCCATCAATAAAGGACTTTGGGGCACCAGCATCGGAGGCAAAGAAACACTCCACAGCGACCAAACACTCCCCGAAGAAGCATACCCCACGCAGATGACCGCCACCGAGCCTCGTCGACTCACCGTCGACTTCGAACAAGGCCAAATCGTAGCCGTCGACGCCCAACACTTCGCCAACCCCGTAGACGCCATACGCCGCATCGAAGAGATTGCCGCACCCTACGGCGTAGGACGCGACATGCACATCGGCGACACAATCATCGGAATCAAAGGCCGCGTAGGATTCGAAGCCGCAGCGCCCATGCTCATCATCGCCGCACACCGTATGCTCGAAAAACACACCCTCACCAAGTGGCAGCAATATTGGAAAGACCAGCTCGGCACCTGGTACGGGATGTTCCTACACGAAGCGCAATACCTCGAGCCCGTCATGCGCGACATCGAAGCATTCCTCGAAAAAACGCAACGCAACGTCACCGGACGAGTCATCGTCGACCTGCGCCCCTACAATATGGTCATGGTAGGCGTCCAAAGCGACTTCGACCTAATGAAAACATCCTTCGGCGAATACGGCGAACTGTCGCGCGCCTGGACCGCCGACGACATCAAAGGCTTCACCCGCATCTTGGGCAACCAGATGAAAATCTACCACGACATCCAGCAGCGCAACGGCCGCGACGAGTAAGGACCTTATCAGGCTTTAGGTCTTAGGCTTCAGGTCTTAGGTCAAAGTTTAGGTCTTAGGCATTAGACATTAAAGTCCCTAAGGTCCCTAAAGTCCCTAAGGTCCCGAGCTTCCCCAAGTCCCCGCCTCAGTTCCACATTCGACATTCCACATCCGACATTATTCGAAATTCCACATTCCACATTATAATGATAAATACCGCAATCATAGGCGGAGCCGGATACACCGCCGGCGAACTTATCCGCCTGCTGCTCAACCATCCCGACGTACACCTCGAATGGGTACACTCCCAAAGCAACGCCGGGCGGCCCGTCACCGACATCCACCAAGGACTCATCGGCGAAACCGACCTGCACTTCACCTCCACAGTCGACTACAACGGCATCGACTGCCTATTCTGCTGCACGCCACACGGCACCGCACGCCAATTCCTGGCCGAGCGCCCCGTACCCGAAGACACTCGCATCATAGACCTCAGCGCCGACCACCGCATCGAAGACGGGACACACGACTTTGTCTACGGACTGCCCGAACTCAACCGCAAACGCATAGTCCGCGGCGCTCGACACATCGCCAACCCAGGATGCTTCGCCACCGCCATCCAACTGGCGCTCCTTCCTCTGGCCAAAAACCTGCTGATAAACAACGCCGTACACATCACAGCCATCACCGGAAGCACCGGCGCCGGAGTCAAACCCGGGCCCACCTCACACTACTCGTGGCGCAACGACAACATCTCAATATACCGCCCTTTCCAGCACCAACACCTCGCCGAAATACGCCAGACACTCGGCCAACTCCAAACCAGCTTCAACTCCCCCATCGAATTCATCCCCATGCGCGGATGCTTCTCACGCGGAATTCTGGCCGCAGTATACCTCGACTGCAAAGTCTCACTCGAACGACTGCGCGAACTCTACGACGAATACTACAGCGACCACAACTTCACATTCGTCACCGATAAAGCGCCCGACCTCAAAGACGTCGTCAACACCAACAAATGCATCCTCCACCTCGACCGCATCGGCGACCGACTGCTCATCACCTCCGTCATCGACAACCTCCTCAAAGGCGCCTCAGGCACAGCCGTTCATAACCTCAACCTCCTCTTCGGCCTACACGAACGCGTCGGCCTCAACCTCAAGCCCTCCGCCTTCTAACCCCCACAGCAGACCACGCCCAGTGCCCCCGCAGCATCAAAGACCCGTTCCCTAAAGACCCTAAGATCCTTAAAGTCCCTAAGGTCTCTAAGGTCCTTAAAGTCCCTAAGGTCCCTCAGGCCCTCCTCTGAAAAATACCTCCGCGCAGCCCAATTCCACATTCCACATTCGACATTACACATTATTCAAAGTTCGACATTATGAAAAGGATGCATTACATGGACC
>CAVEDT010000164.1:0-4388 GCA_963614475.1 Roseburia faecis | reverse complement strand
ATACTCGCCATAGCAATACTGCTGGGCTTGTGCTTCCCGCCCGTGATACTGTATCTCAAGAAACTGATGCGCAACAAGTTTGAATCACGCGCCGAAGTCGAAGCGCTTACCGATATACCCGTGCTGGGCGAGATGTGCATCGACAACAGCGGTTCGCAACTTGTGGTAAGCAGCCACGACACCTCGTCCACCAGCGAGTTGTTCCGCCTGATACGTTCCAACCTGCAATTTATGCTCTCCGCAGCCGATGATAAAGTCATACTGATGACTTCCACCAGCTCAGGCGAAGGAAAGTCCTTCATATCCATCAATATAGCCGCATCATTGGCGTTGCAAAACAAGCGGGTGGTACTCGTCGGTATGGATATCCGCAACCCGCAACTGGCCAAGTATCTACCCCTGCCGCCCCACACCGGCGTCACCCAGTATCTGGCCGATCCGACTATAGCCATAGACGATCTGATTCTGCGCGAGCCACTGATGCCTAACTACGACATCATCGTGGCCGGTCCTATTCCGCCCAACCCGGGCGAATTGCTCACCGGCGATGCAGTCGACCGACTCTTTGACGAACTGCGCACTCGCTACGACTATATCATCGTAGACACCGCTCCCGTAGGTATGGTCAGCGACACCTTCAACCTGGCTCGCATCTCCGACGCAACAATATACGTATGCCGCGCCAACTACACCACCCTGCGCGACGTTCAGTTCATCAACAGCATTTACGAAGAAAAACGCCTGCGCAAGATGTCGCTCGTAGTCAACGGCACAACAGCCCATAAGGGTTATGGCTACGGCTACGGCTCGGGCAAGACTCACAAGAAACGTACTCTCTGGCAACGCATCACACGCCGATAAGACACGCTCCGCATACACCGTACTGCCAATGTCTGCAAAAGGAGTATATAAATGGAGCGCCATCGACCGCGTATGCAACTCGGTGATAACCTTCACCGGAAATATCGTCATGGCACGACTGCTGACACCCGATGACTTCGGGTTGCTGGCTATGGTAGCTATATTCACCGCCATAGCCCAGAACCTTAGCGGTTGCGGCATGTCCGACGGCCTGATACACAAGGCCGAGCCCACCGAACGCGACTACTCCACCGTATTTGTGTTCAACGGCGCTTTCGGACTCTTCTTTGCCATCGTGTTTGCGTCCACGGCCTACCCGTTGTCGTTGTTCCTCGAACGACCGCAAATCGAAGGCATTATGTACGCCATTGCCGTATGCTTCTTCTTCCAGACACTCAGCTTTACGCAAGAAACGCGTATGCGCAAAAACCTGGATATGAAGCGTATGTGCATCGTCCGACTCAGCGCCACCACGACCGCACTCGCCGTCGGCATTATCTTGGTACTTATGGGATATGGATACTGGGGATTGGTCTCGACACAGATATTCCTCGGGTTCTTCACCTTTATGTACTACATAATCGTAAGCCGCTGGATACCGCGCATAGCATTCTATCGGGATTCGTTCAAGGAAATGTTCGGCTACGGCGTCCACCTGATGCTGGCATTCATAGCCACACAAATCGGGCGCAACATCAATGCCCTCGTCTTGGGCAAAGCCGTTTCATCGTCAGCCTCCGGCATATACTCGCAAGGGCAAAAACTCGAAGAAGTACCATACGCCATCACCGAATCGGTATTTAATTGGCCCTTCTTCGCCGTTCTGGCCAACGAGCCGCAACACGATAAGCGTCGCGGATTGTGTTCCCAAATGCACAAACGTCTATGGACGCTCAATGTCACCATCGGCGTATTCCTGCTGCTGGTATCCTGGCCGGCCTTCAACGTCTTGTACGGCAGCAAATGGGATGCAGCCGTACCCATCTTCCGCATCCTCATCATCTACGGCATCTGCGCCTCGATGAAATACTTCTACCAGACCATTATGAAGGTCTACGACCGCACGCGTCTTGTGCGCGACTTGACATTCATCCAAGTAATGTTGCAACTTGGGTTGCTCGCTATATTCTTCCGACAGGGCATCATCGCCATCGCGTTGACACAAGCCGTTGCAGCCGTGGTTATGTGCATTGTTCACGCATATTATTACAAGCGTATCATGGGCTTCAGTGTCCGCACGATGCTCGTCGAGCTGCTGCACGCCTGCTCGGTTCCGGCCCTGACCTTCGGTATCAGTGCCGCCATCGCTTGGACTTGGTATATGCACGTCCCTGCTTTGGTGAACGGGGTATTGCTTTGCGTGACCTTTGTTGCGGCATTCTTCGGCGTCTGCGCCGTACTGCGTCCGCCGTATTACAACACCTTATGCGACTGGATTTCAGTCAAAATCCTACGCCGTCGTTCCACTTCTAATACTGCTAAGAAATGACGGCGATAACTCACGGCATACAAGCAAAGGTTTTGCAAGCAAAAGACGTCAAGAGCGTTGCGACTGACGCCAAGAAGCCTTATATCCAAGTCGAGCGCCGACATTGGATTAACGCCCTGCTGTTCCTGCTGTGTATGTCGATGATGGGTCTGAAATTTCCGCCGGCATACCTATTTGTTCCGCTAATTCTGATACGCTCGCTGCGTAAAGACCGATACGATGCGGCCATACAATTGACGATTTTCTTCGGCGGATACGCCCTTATCGGCGAAGGCACGCTGCCCTTCAAAACCGATGACTTGATGCTGCTGGCCTCACTGGTAGGCATAGCTGCATACCGCAAGCCGCCATTGGTGCGTAAAGTGCTGTTCGGCCTACTATTATACGCCGCCGCCATAATCATATTAGCCTCTTTCTCCGAGGAACGTATGAGCGTACAAATACGTCTGATACGCTACTACTTAGGCTTTATATACTTCATCGTACCGTTGATGCTCTTTGCGGGTCGCGAGTTTAGTTTTGAGGAATTTCTGCGCAGATTATTCCCCTATGTAATGATTGTCTGCTCCTTCTACGTCATAGACGGATACGTGCTTTGCGCTCATATACTTATCCCGAAGTCCTATATTGCCGGAGAGGGCATCTCGACGTTCAACGACCCGACATATTACGGTTTCGGCAATTTCCCGCGCAAATATCCTCCGGGACTTTTCCTTATAGGGCTTATAATATGGCCTATAGCCAACCGCTATCGAATTCGATGGTATCATTGGCTTATGATATTGGTGGCACTTTTGGCGTCTAAGACATTTACTCTTATTCTTGCCATAGCGTTGTGTCTTATGTTCTTCCAAGTCAAGACAGGACGCACATTAGGCTACGCATTGATTGCGGTCGCCCTTCTCACCATAGGATATATGGCAGACAGCACAATGCCCATAAATTCGGAGAACGGAGAATCTACTTTACGTATTAAGTCATCATTAGACCAAATTTTCGTCCTGGACGAAGCCCAAGACGATGAAGATCTTTCCGAAGCCGGCTCCGGCCGAATAGCACAAGCGCTACCCAAGCTCGAGCTACTATACAAGTATGATAAGCAGTGGACCGGGCTCGGATTTCTGCATCCCGAACTGACCAAGAATACCAAGTACATCATCGAGAACGAGTACTACACCGATGTGGAACATAGCATCGAAGTTGCTACCGGTATCGAGATTTCGCCTTTGCAAGTATTTATCACAATAGGCTATATCGGGCTTATCATCCACATGATATTTTTCATCTGGCTGTACGTGGTAATACGCAAACTAAAATACAGCAAGTACTACCTTTCGGTGATGGTATTTGTATTTATCGTCAGCCTTGGCGGCACAATGGGATGGAACCAAACCACCGGACTTCTGCTTATGGGTCTGGCCTACGCAGCCGTACTGCTTGCCAATAAAGACGAAGTGTGGGGCCGACTAAAATCTTCAGATGATAGGCTTAGTCTGCGGAACAACACATAATACTTCAAATAACCTATGACTATTATACACTTAATATGCAAATGACCAAACGAGCGCTCATCAAATCAGACCTATACAGATATACCGGATCAACCGGCTTCAAAGCATTTTGCAAAATGTACCTAAAAATGCCGGGATTTAGGTTTTCCGTATGGCTTCGTTTATCAAAAGGCTCAGGCATAGGAAGCAGATTAGCCAAGATTATTCAAATTCATTATAGGTACAAATTCGGGATAGACATTCGGCCGGAAACCAAAATCGGGCCGGGATTATATATCGGGCATTTTGGAGGAATCGTCGTTACTTCAACTGCACACATCGGGCGCAACTGCAACCTCAGCCAATGCGTCACAATCGGGGTTGCAGCCACCACGCGCAAGCAAGGCCATCCGGTCATTGGCGATAATGTATATATCGGCTCCGGCGCTAAGATAATCGAGCCGGTGACGATTGGGGATAACTGCGCTATCGGAGCCAACGCCGTAGTCACAAAAGACATTCTTTCACATTCCACCGCTGTCGGTATA
>CAVEDT010000163.1:0-4388 GCA_963614475.1 Roseburia faecis | reverse complement strand
TAGTGTTGCATATCAATCGTTGTCATCGTCATCGTCATCGTTTTGATTGCTCATAGCTTGGCTGACAGCTGCACCGAAATTGATTTTGCCGGTGAGTACCACGCAGTTTATTTCATCGCCTTCGTCATTATAGATGAGTGCAGTGGTGACTATGTCAGGGTTGGAGGGGTCGGGTAGACCATAGATCATAGTTCCTTGTTCGCCGTCTTCCGAATTCTCGACAAGTACCTGAAGGTTGAGGGACTTGATGATTGATTGGCATTTGGTGCGAATAGCTTTGATATTAGCTTCCTCTTCGCAGTTGAGGACTTCTACAGAATTGATAGAGCTGCCTTTGAGAATAGCCGCCATGTTTACATCGTACGAATTGACGGAATCAAAAGCCTTGGAACCGAGCATTTTCATCAAGGCCGGAGCTACATAGACCTTTTGGACGCCTTTGCCGGCGGGGATGTCTGCGAATACGCGCTGCTGAGCGCATGCTACGGTTGTGCCAATGATGGCGATAGCGAGGGTGAGTGCAAAATTTTTCAGTTTCATCGTTGTATGTTTTTATATGTTGTTGTTTGTATTGTCATTTAAGTATATGATGTAGTCAGTGCTTACGTTGCTGTTAAGTGTCATAGTCCGCTGATACTTTTATTAATGATTTCGGCCACGGCCTTAACGCTTGAACGGTTGGTTTGTTCTGCACTGCGCATCGCCTTTTCGGTTGCTTTGCTTGTCGAATTGAGGCTTTGGGAGAGTAGCGCGGCCACTTCGAGTTGAATGCGTTCTGCTTCGGCCGGGTCTGAGACTTCGTGGTAGTCATCGTAAACCTTGGCTGCCTGAGCATATCGAGGCTTAGTCGGTACGGTTGTGGGCGCTTCGGCCGGTATTTCATTCTCCTCGGCTACCTCAATATCCGAAGGTGTGACGGTCTGTACCTCGGAGGCATTCTCTTGCGGCTTTTGCACTGCGTTGGCGTATGTATTGCCTGTTTCGGTTGTCAACTCGGTGCTTTGAGATAATCCCAGGACCAAGGCAATGCAAGCACAGGCGGCAACAGAAGCGGCGGTGTACCAAAAGGCGTGGCGACGTTTGCGTGTCTGTTCGGCCATTATTGCACCGTTGACTTGAGCCATTAGGTCGGCGGGAATGTCTTCCGACATCGAATGCGACTTTTCGGTGGGTAGGGCAAAGATGGCGGCATCGGCCTTCAGGTCCTCGGGAATAATCTCGGACGTAGTGAAGTATAGAGCCAAGGCATCTTCGTCGGCGGCTGTTGCCGTTCCGTCATACCAGCGGTCGAGCAGTGTGCGGGCCGTGGTTTCGTCTATGATGTCTATATTAGGTTTCATTGTTTTATATAGTTTAGAGAGATTGCATTTGTACGATGATATTGCGGAGTTGGCGACGTGCGCGCGAGGTGACTTGGCGGATGTTGGCTTCGGAGGTGTGCAGTTCGGCGGCCATTTGGTCGTAACTGCGTCCTTGCAGGCTCCATTGGATGATTTGACGGGAGCGTTGTTCCAATCGACCCATAGCCATTTGAAGCAGGGCTGCTGTATCTTCGGCATCCGTTTCATCGTCCGCCTTGCTTTCGGCTATGGAATCCAGAGGCTCATCGCCGGCGTCCAGAGGACGCGAACGGACGACATCGAGGCAATGATTGCGGACGGTCACCGCACAGAAGGCTCCGGGATTGGCCGGTACCGCGATTTCGGAGCAGCGTTCCCACAAACGTCGGCATACATCTTGGACGGCATCCTGTGCTTCATCCTCGTTTCCGAGAATGCGTCGGGCCACTGCAAGCATACTGTTGTAGCAGCCCAGGATATTGTCTTTGTATTGTTGTGCGGTCATTGTGGTTTTGGTTGCTGTTCACTATTATGACGTAAGGAGACGCCGTTTGTGACAGCGTTGGACGTTTTTTTTTGAAAAAAATTTTTGAGGGGGCGTGCGACTGATAGATGTAAATGTCTGTTATCTGCAGTCACACTGATAGATACGCACGTCGTGGGGGCATCCGCAATAGTAGCGCCAGGCATGCAAACATCCGCCCAAACGGTATCCTGCGGCTTCGAAAAGTCTGCAGGAAGGCTCGTTGTCGGCCGCAACTTCGGCCGCGAGGTGAGCAATGCCCAGATGATTGTAGGCGTATCGGCTGATTTGATGCAGAACTTCGCGAGCATATCCGTAGCCACGCCATTGCAGAGCAATGTATATGCCCACCCATGCGCGACGATTGGTTGCATCGATGTCGTAGAGATCTACTGTACCTACGGGGGTCCCATCTGCAAGACATACCATCATACGTAGTTGGTTGCCTCCATATATACTTCCGTCATAGCTTTGGATATACTGCCAAATTTGGTAGCGTGATACAGGTGTCATATTCTGCCGACTGTACCATTCGGTCACGTCGTTTTCCCATATGTATATTGTATCGACGTCCTCCGGCTCGAGAGCTCGCAGTGTCAGCAGGTCGGTTTTGTCAGTCTGTGTCATATCGTGTCAGAATTGAGGGTCACCCACTGGGACGCGTCCGGCAAGCGATCGAGCCAAGGTCGCTTCGTCGGCGTATTCGATATCGCCGCCTACCGAGAGGCCGCGAGCCAGTTGTGTCACCTTGGCAGGAGTTCCGGCCAGTCTCCTATATATATAGTAATTGGTGGTTTCGCCTTCCATCGTCGGACTGAGTGCAAGTATGACTTCGCGGGTGTTTTCATCCTTGACACGCTGCACCAGCGAGTCAATTTCCAGTAAATCAGGACCTACGCCATCTATAGGCGAGATGACACCTCCCAGGACATGATAGAGCCCGTGGTATTGGGCGGTACGTTCGAATGCGAGGACGTCGCGAATATTTTCGACGACGCATATAGTGGATGTATCACGCAAAGGATTGGCGCATATAGGGCATATGTCGGTTTCCGAGATGTTATGACAGCGTTGGCAGTAGCGTATGCCATCACGCATGGATGTCAGCGCATCAGCCAGGCGGTGGGCCAGTGACGGATCTTGTCGTAAAATGTACAAAGACAGCCGCAAAGCGGTTTTGCGGCCTATGCCCGGGAGACGTGATATTTGATTGACGGCTTCGTCCAAAAGCGGTGAGGCGTATTCTTGTTGCATCGTAAACTATCTCTGTCAGTGTATATGCGCAGTTGGCATATTATTTGTAATACCTAAAACGGTATGCAAATTTAAGCATAATTCCCCAACCATCGTGGGACGGGAGATGTTGAAATGATACATACTGAAAAAAAAGATAAAATAAAAACCATGACAATGAAACGGTTCAACGCAGATACATTCGGACGAAGCGGGGCATCCCGCCGGGGCGACAAGAGTATTCTTGGTGCCGGGACGATGCTTGTGGCACATCCACAGTTGACTCAGAGCTGCTTCAACCATGCGGTCATAGTCCTGCTGGATTACGGACGCGATTCCGGAGCCATGGGATGTGTGCTCAATTACAGCACCAAGTTCGGCCTTGATGATATACTCGAAAATGTCCGAAACGAAGACGTGCTTGTATTCGGCGGCGGCCCGGTAGGGTTGGATAGACTGTTCTTTCTGCACACGCTTGGCGAGGATATCCTTCCGGGAGCCAATAAGATAGCTTCCGGATTGTGGGTCGGCGGTGACTTTGACGCCGTCGCCGATTACGTCAACGCCGGGTATATGACCGATGGCGAATTACGCTTCTTCCTCGGATACTCCGGATGGGAGGCAGGTCAGCTCGAAGACGAGATTGATGAGGGTACATGGGCGACATTGCGTATGCCTGACGACCCCTCGGAATTGCTGCGAGGTGATGGCGATGCAGTATGGCATAACGCTGTTCGCGCCCTCGGAAATGATTACCGCGACTGGCAGTTGTACCCACGCAACATCCATTCAAACTAAGTCGAAAACAACACCCGATAACAATAAACTAAAACGAAAATAAATAAACAACTAATATAAATTATGAACTTTAACAATTTCACCATCAAGTCACAGGAAGCCATTCAGAAGGCCGTTGAGATTACCCGCTCATCGGGGGCTCAGGCCATCGAACCTGTGCATCTCCTCAAAGCTATCATTGAGGAAGGCGACTCGTTGGTCAAATTCATCTTTCAGAAGCTCGGCGCCAACCTCCAGCAGGTAGTGCGTCAGGTAGACGAAGCCATCGCCAACGAGCCCAAAGTAAGTGGCGGAGAGCCGTATCTGAGCCATAGCACCAACGACGTGATGCAAAAGGCGTTGGATATAGCCAAGGCTGACGGTGACGAATATGTCACGCTCGAGGCCATGCTCAGTGCCATCTTTGAAATTAACTCGCCGGCCGGCACCATACTTAAGGATGCGGGCATTACGGCCAGGGAACTGAAGGCCGCCATCACCGAGTTGCGTAAGGG
>CAVEDT010000162.1:0-4402 GCA_963614475.1 Roseburia faecis | reverse complement strand
CTATTGGGTGGCGAGACCGATACACGTCTCCTTGACATCCGCATATTTGACGAAGCAACAAAGCGAGCAGTCTATGCTAGACAGACAGAGGAAGCTAAGGCTGCCGGTATATCTAATTGTCCCTATTGTGCTATCGGCCACGATGCTTCGGCACACAAGATTTGGAAACAAAGCGAAATGGATGCCGACCACGTAACTGCTTGGAGCAAAGGCGGAAAAACGGATATACAGAATTGTCAGATGCTATGTAAGCACCATAACCGCGCTAAAGGCAACCGCTGACACCATCGAATGTTGTATATTATGTGGAAACTACAAAATCCACATATATATGCATAACAATCTAACGTTCGGCCAAGTGGCCGTCCTCTGGAAAGAACACAAACGCGAAGTGGTAAAACACTCCACGTTTTGCGCCTATGCTCTTACTCTCAAGGTGCATTTGCTGCCGACATTCGGCGATGCCGATGGTATTAGCGAGTCGCAGGCACAACAGTTCGTCTTTGACAAACTCCGTGCCGGGTTGAGTTGTAAAAGTGTCCACGACATCGTGGCCGTGATGAAGTCTGTTGTTCGGTTCGGCGCAAAACACGGTATCTTTCCGGCCGAGACATGGGATATATCTTACCCAAGATCTACCGCTGCGAAGAAACTGCCGGTGCTGTCACTCGCAGATCACAAAAGGTTGCTCAATACATTGTATGCTGCGCCTACCACGCAGAATATAGGGGTACTTGTTGCTCTGTGTACAGGTATGCGTATGGGTGAGGTGTGTGCCCTGCGTTGGGATCATGTGAACTTTGAAAGCCGCACCATCACTGTGGACGGTACTTTCGGGCGCGTTTACGATTGCGAGGCACGTAGCACCGATCACTATATTTCTTCGCCCAAAACGCGCAGTTCCAACAGGGAAATCCCTGTTTCATCGCAACTTTTGTCGGCGCTCCGCAAGGTCCGCCGCCTACAAATGCACGGTGAATATGTCGTTGGCAACGGCACCGGACCCAAAGATCCGCGCAACTACCGCGAGACCTTTGTCCGGCTGCTAAAACGTATGGACATACCGCGTATAGTCTTTCACGGGCTGCGCCACACTTTCGCCACCAGGTGCATCGAGAGTGGTTGCGATGTCAAAACCGTCAGCGCCATCCTCGGCCATTCAAACGTGGCCACAACGCTCAACCTCTATGTCCATCCCGACCTCAGCCAAAAGAAGCGCTGCATCGACCGACTTGGCCGGTATATAGCGGAGGCATCGAGACGCCTGATATAGTTTACAAAAGCATAATACGCGGCCATAAATATATATTATAAAGTATTTTAGCGACGTGATGACGTATAACGCAACATCACGTTGCACACTATTTTGCCTCCGAATAGCTGCTATGTTAAATATTATTGCTACCTTTGAACGCACGTTAAACAGATTTACCCTCTGAGTAATGATACAAAGCAATTGATTCACAGTTATTTCGGGACAATATATGGTTTCGAAAGTTTTTTTAGTGCCTTTTCAGAGGCATCTCCCAGTATGAAAAATTGTAATTAGATATATCAATATTCACCCTAACCACTAAATCACATTTTTTGGAATGAAAAGACTACTATCAGTATTCGTGGTGATGTGCCTGACATGCATAGGCATGCTCGCCCAAGGCACCATGAAATGTACCGGTATTGTCGTTGACCAAGACGGCGAACCTATCATTGGCGCCAGTGTGGTCATCACCGGCAAGAACGCCGTAGGCACCACTGATGTCGACGGACACTTCAACGTGACTGTCCCTGCCAAGACATCCACACTCACTTTCAGCTTTGTAGGATGCAAAACTGTCACTGCCGCCGCCGCCCGCGACATGGGAACTATTACCCTTCCCACGCAGGCCGAAGTCCTCAACGACGTTGTCGTTACGCAGTCCCTGGCCCGCACACGCCAGACTCCTGTGGCTGTCAGCCAAGTAAATGCCGCTGACATCGAGTACAAACTCGGTACACAGGAACTCCCCGAAGTGCTCAAAACCACTCCCGGCGTCTGGGCTACCAAAGACGGCGGTGGTTTTGGTGATGCCAAAATCAATATGCGTGGTTTCCAAAGCGCCAACGTTGCTGTCCTCGTTAACGGTATCCCCGTCAACGATATGGAAGGCGGCTGGGTGTACTGGTCCAACTGGGCCGGTCTCGGTGACGTGGCTTCCAATATCCAGACACAACGCGGTCTGGGTGCAGCCATACTCTCGGCACCCTCTATCGGCGGTACCATCAACATCACTACTCGCAGCCTTGACGCTAAGCGCGGCGGTAGCATCTACTACGGTTTTGGTAACGACGGCCTCAACAACATCGGTATGAACGTCTCCACCGGCCTGATGAAAAACGGCTGGGCTATCACCCTGCAAGGCGCTCGCCGCTGGGGTGACGGATATGTACAAGGCACCGACTTCAATTCGTACAGCTACTTCCTCAACATCTCCAAGCGCATCAACGACCGTCACCAACTGTCTTTGACTGCCTTCGGTGCTCCCCAAAACCACAACAAGCGCTCAAGCCAGGACGGTCTCACCATCATGGAATATCAGACCTACGCCAAGCGCGTTATGGACAGCGACAGCCCCTATAAGTACAACCCCACTTACGGCTTCGGTCTTGACGGCAAGGTACGCAGCTCCAACCGCAACACCTACCACAAACCCCAAATCTCACTGGCCCATATCTGGCAGATTGACGAAAAATCTTCGTTGTCTACCACCGCATACGTCTCCATCGCCAGCGGCGGCGGATACTCCGGTCAGGGCCGCGGTACTTACAACGGCAATTCGCTGAGCAACTCCTCGTGGTACGGCGCCACCAACGGTGTGCCCAATACCCTCTTCCGCCACGAAGACGGAACATTCGCTTACGACGAAATCCAATTGATGAACCGCGCATCCACCACCGGTTCGAACATGATTATGTCTCAGTCCAACAACTCGCACAACTGGTACGGACTTATCTCGACATACAACAACCGCTTCTTCAACAATAAGTTGCACTTCACTGCCGGTATCGACATGCGCTACTATGTAGGCTTCCACAACAACAAAATCATAGACCTCTATGATGGCGAATACTACATGGACGACTCCAGCCGTAAGAATGTCAAGGTAGAAAACAATGCCGCAGCCGCCGATCCCAACTGGCGCTACGAAAAACTCGGCATCGGTGACGTCGTATATCGCGACTACGAAGGCCGCACCAACCAGGAAGGCGTATACGCACAAGGCGAATACACCCTGCTGGACCGTCGCATGAACATCGTCCTCTCCGGATCGTTGAGCAACACCGGATACCAGCGTGTCGACCACTTCTACTATGACAAAGAACACGCCAAATCCCCCACATACAACTTCCTGGGCGGAACAGCCAAGTTTGGTATCAACTACAACTTTGACCGTCACAACAACGTATACGGCAACGTGGGCTACATCAGCCGCGCTCCCTTCTTCGCCTCCGGCGTATTCTTGAGCCAAGCCACCTCCAACGCCGCCAACCCCGACCCCATCAACGAGAAAGTATTCTCCGCCGAAATCGGTTACGGCTTCGGATCGCCCATATTCTCGGCCACCTTCAACGCTTACTACACCAAGTGGATGGATAAGACCACCACTCGTACGGGTAATATCGAAGTCGGCGAACACGCCGGTGACCGCTACTACATGAACATGGCCGGTGTAGACGCTCGCCACATGGGTCTCGAACTCAACTTCACCTTCATCCCCGCACGTTGGATCGAAATCAACGGTATGGCCTCCATCGGCAACTACCAGTGGGATTCGAACTCGACCGGTTACTTCTACAACCAGCTTGGCCAACCTCTGGCCGACCTCGCAGGTAATGTAGCCAGCGGCATCCTCGCCGAAGACCACATCCACGCTACACTCGAGCAGAAAGGCGTCAAAGTGGGCGGTAGCGCACAGACCACCGCTGCGCTCGGTGCCACATTCCGTCCCTTCAAGGGCCTGCGCGTAGGTCTTGACTGGACCGTAGCCGCCAACAACTACAGCGACTACACCATCAGCTCGTCGTCCTATACTCCCAACGGTACCGTTAAGGTAGCCGATCCCTGGCGTATTCCTTGGGGACAGCAACTCGACCTCAACGCCGCTTACACCTTCGAAATCGGCGGCCTCAAAGCCACACTCTCCGGCAATGTACACAACCTCTTCAACTACAACTACGTAGTCGACGCATACACTCCGTCGTCCGAAACCGGCGCATGGAACAATGCCTTCCGCGTATTCTACAGCTTCGGCCGCACTTACGCTATGAAACTCCGCGTCAACTTCTAATAACCCCACCAACATTCCACGACATACATCATTATGAAAACAAGATATATATTCAGCACGATGTTGGCAGCGGCCAT
>CAVEDT010000161.1:0-4493 GCA_963614475.1 Roseburia faecis | reverse complement strand
CCATGTCGTTTTTTATGCCCTCATCTCAAGAAACCATTACTTGCGAAACTTAAATGATTTATTATGCAATTGAGCGATGTTATACTCTTTGTATATATACCTCGAAGTATACAAACGTAAATGCGAAAGTCCGAAAAATTTTTTCCACACGCATTTGCGTCATCCTTTCGATGCGTCAACCGACTGCCGGCACCCCTTTTGGCACTGTTTTTGTATCAATATCTGCCGTGTCAGACAATGACACACAGACAACATTCGAAATAAAAACAAACAATTAAAATACACACGATTATGAAAAAGATGCTTTATGTAGCTGCCGCATTTGCAGCACTGAGTCTCGCCGCTTGCGGCAATGGTAAAACCGAAGCTAACGCTGCCGACAGCACAGCCGCCGACACCGCTGCAACCGTAGAAGCCGCTCCCGAAGCAGCCGCAGAGACTGCCGCTACCGTAGAGGACGCAGCCGCTACCGCCACCGAAGCCGTCAACGCAGCCGAGCAAGAAGCCTCCAACAAGGCCTCCGAAGCCATCAACGATGCCGCCGAAAAGGTTCAGAAAGCTTCCAAGGATGTCAAGGCCGTCAGAAACGCTGCCGAGAACCTGAAGAACGCCGCTGAATCCTTTGGCAAATAATGTCAGCAAGCACACACGCATAAGCGCCGCCCACCGGTCCACACCGGTAGACGACGCTTTTTTTTGTATACGTATAACCGAAAAGGGCACAGCCCGGACGATGCAATGATGACATTCTGATACGTCGCACATCGTATTTTGCCCGATAGGCAATATTCTTAACTAATTTTTCACTGCCGACACGGAAAAAGTTTGTATATTTGCCGTGCAAATGCGACAGCAGCGGCCATAGACGGCAGCGCCGAGCATACAGGCTTGAAGGCCACATATATACACAAGCACAAACATATTACCCAATATAAAATTTACAATTATGTCAAAAGTAACAGTCATCGGCGCCGGTAATGTAGGTGCCACATGTGCCAACGTACTTGTAACCAACCAGGTAGCCGACGAGGTCGTACTCCTCGACATCAAAGAGGGCGTAGCCGAAGGCAAAGCCATGGATATCATGCAGACAGCCAGCATCCTGGGTCTCAACACCCGTCTGCGCGGCGTCACCAACGACTACACCGCTACCGAAGGCTCCGACATGGTAGTCATCACCAGCGGTATTCCCCGCAAACCCGGTATGACTCGCGAAGAACTCATCGGTGTCAACGCCAAGATTGTAAAATCCGTAATGGACAACGTGCTCAAGCACTCGCCCGAAGCAGTCATCCTGTGCATCTCCAACCCGATGGACACCATGACATACCTGATTCACAAGACCAGCGGTCTGCCCAAAAACCGCATCATCGGTATGGGTGGCGCACTCGACAGCGCTCGCTTCCGCTTCAACCTGGTCAACGCTCTCAAAGCCAACCCCAACGAAGTTGAAGGTATGGTTATCGGCGGCCACGGCGACACCACAATGATTCCTCTGACTCGCTATGCAGCATACCGCGGCGTTCCCGCTTCGACACTGCTGCCCAAGGAAGAACTCGAGAAAGTCGCTGCCGACACTATGGTAGGCGGTGCAACCCTCACCAAACTGCTCGGAACATCCGCATGGTACGCTCCCGGTGCAGCCGGAGCAAGCGTAGTCGCTGCTGTCCTCCACGACCAGAAGCGCATCATCACCTGCTCGGCTCTGCTCGAAGGTGAATATGGCGAAAAAGACCTCTGCATCGGCGTTCCCTGTCTGCTGGGTCGCAACGGCATTGAGAAAATCGTGGACCTCAACCTCAACGACGAAGAAAAAGCCCTCTTTGCCAAGAGCGCTGCCGCCGTACACCACACCAACGAGGCTCTCAAAGAAGCCCTCGCTTGATAGTACGACGCTCCACGACACACCAAACGTTCACGGCGACTGCCACGCACCCGCGTACACAGGGCGCGGCAGTCGCCGCCGTTTTTCTTGAAAGGGGCAAAAAAATGCAGCCTTTAAGGCCCCAAGGTCCTTAAGGTCTCTAAAGTCCTTAAAGTCCCTCCCCCCCCCCCAAAAAAAATCATCTTTTCCCACCAACAGCATCCGAGATTATGAAGAAAATATTTATAGCACTGACGATGTGCGCCGTCCTGGTATCCTGCGGCAATAAGCAGGACAAAGCCGCCGGAAGCGACAACGACAGCACCGCCACCGAAGAAGCCGTAGCCGAGGAAGTCAGCACCCAAGCCGTGCAAGAAGCCGAGGACGATGACCCGCTGACACCCGGCATGACTGTCGAGCAGCCCTTACTTATCGATTTCAACGCCACCTGGTGCGGCCCGTGCCAAAAATTCAAACCCGTATTCCACGCCGCAGCCGAGAAATACGGCGATCGCGCCGACTTTGTCAGCGTGGACGCCGACGCATGTCCCACCATTATGACCGCCTTCGGCGTCAACTCGCTTCCGACACTTATCGTCATCCTTCCCGACGGTACATCCAATACATACGTCGGCCTCAATGACTTTATGTCCACCGAGGACTCCTTTGACGAGTACATCGAAAGCCTCCTGTAACGTCTGATGTCAGACCGATAAGCATTACCGAATTATGAGCAAGATTTCCGAGCAATTCATGTCCAAGCTGGCGCGTATGGGCATCACCCGGCTCAACGCCATCCAATGCGCCGTAGCCGATACCGATGCGCATGTGCAGCGGCTGATGCTTCTGGCTCCGACAGGCAGCGGCAAGACCGTGGCCTATGCCATAGCGTTACTGCGCGGCATGCGCCCGGCGGCTCCGGGACAAGCGCCCACAGCTTTGGTATTGGCGCCGTCACGCGAATTGGCTCAGCAAATCTACGATGTGATACGCCCGCTTGCCGCCCCGGAAATTAAGACCGTGGTGGTATGCGGCGGTCGCTCGGCCGATTCGGAAGTGCCGTCGCTGACTTCCGCCACTCCTCCGGATATAGTCATTGCCACCCCCGGCCGACTGCTGGATCATATCGCACGCGGCACCATCGTTCCGCGCCACATACGCCGCGTAGTCATCGACGAATACGACAAGCTGCTGGCCCTGGGCTTCGAGCGTCAAATGGGCGACATCATGCGACGCATAGGGCCGCTTCCGGACCTGTTGATGCTGACCTCGGCCACCGAGCCAGCATCACTGCCATCCTTTATAGCCGACCGCGGTGCACCCACGGTCATCAGAGCCGACAACGATACAACACCTTCGCGCACTCGACTGACCGTAATGGACGTTGTATCGCCCGAACGCGACAAGCTGGACACTCTGGCCGTATTGGTGCGCGAGTTGCTGGCCGCCGGACAGACCGCCATGGTCTTTGTCAACCACCGCGATGCCGCCGAACGCGTCGTCTCGGGCCTGGGACGACGCGGTGTCACCGCCGTACTGTATCACGGAGGCTTGGAACAGCGCCAACGCGAAATTGCCGTGGCCGCCTTTGCATCGCATGCCGCCAATGTAATGGTATCCACCGATTTGGGCGCTCGCGGCCTTGACATTCCGGACGTCGGCGCCGTCATCCATTACCATCTGCCGGTGGACGAGGCCGCTTACACCCACCGCAACGGACGCACGGCACGCGCCGGCGCCGACGGTACGGCATACGTCATCCTCGGCCCTTCGGAAAATCTGCCGCCATATATCGATACGGACCATACACACTACCCTGCCGAGCCGGACAATGACGCCGCCTTACGCGAGCCGTACACGCTGATGTACATCGACGGCGGACGGCGACGCAAGATTTCGCGCGGCGACATCCTGGGCTTTGCCGTCAAGGACGCCGGCATCCCCGGCGACAAGGTGGGACACATCACCATCGCCCCTGACTACGCGCTGGTAGCCGTAGCGGCCGAATATGCCACAGCGCTAAATCAGGCCGCACGCGCCCATCGACTCAAAGGCCAAAAAGTGCGCATAACCCCCGTATGACCGCGCGGCCGAAGACCGCCGAAACATTAATTACACCTGCACATTAGCCATAACACCTTTTATGTCCGAATTCACTGTGCAATACCTCGGCTGCGGATCAGCCACCCCATCGCTGCGCCACATGCCGTCCTGCCAGATTGTCGATTACCGCAACAGCCTGATGATGATTGACTGCGGCGAAGGCGCCCAGCTGACCATGCGGCGTATGCGCATACACTTTGCACGGCTGAGACACGTCTTCGTTTCACACCTGCACGGCGATCATTTCCTGGGCCTGCCGGGGCTGCTGTCCACCTTGTCTCTCCAAGACAAGGGCGGCGACCTGCACGTCCATGTATTCGAGGAAGGCGAAGAGTTGTTGCGCCACTTCATGCAAGTGACCACAGGCGAGCCCACTTTCGACATCGTTTACGACCGCTTATACGACGATGCGCCGCACATCATACTCGATACCAAGGCATTGACCGTAACCTCATTTCCTCTGCATCATCGCGTACCCTGCGTCGGATTTCGCTTTGACGAAAAGCCCAAGCCGCGACACCTGCGC
>CAVEDT010000160.1:0-4517 GCA_963614475.1 Roseburia faecis | reverse complement strand
AATATGCAGCAGCCATACGCGTGTGATAGCCGCGAGCGGCATAAGACGGGCCGTTATAGCCACGGGCAAAGGCACTCCAATTGCGTGCCTGCAAAGCCGGAAGCAGCCCCGAATTACGTACAAAGGTGGCGAAAAGTTCCAATTGATCGCGCTCGCTACGCGACATCAAGCGCACAAAATCGTCCGGGCTGTCCGCCCCGCATTTCTTCCAATTGAACCCTCCGATTTGGAACATACCCCAAAACGTGCCCTGAATTGCCGAAAGGTCGTGTATGGTGCGTGCCGCATCCAGACGCGCTTGCTGAGCAGCTTGTTGCGAACCGTATCGCGCTGCCATGGGACGTGCAAACACCACCGAATGGCTACGCCTGTACTTGCCCAAAGCCACGCCGTTACGAGCGGCAAAACGTCTGAACATACTTAGGTCGAAATTGATTAGCGGCTTCCCTTCGGACCAAAAGCCTTGGTGTGATTTGCCGGCTTCAATTTCGACTACGGCCTTTATGGCGGCCACTTCGACATCCATCTCGGCCGCTACCTCAATAAAATCATCTTCTGTCAGACGTCCGTGCCTATACTCAGGCGCAAGTTCCAATGGTATTGTGTCGCCATCGACACCGATGGTATATTTAAGCACATCCGAGGGCTCAATTTTATCGGCACGCAAGGTGTCGGCAACGGCAGCCGTTGTCTTGTTTTTCGTACTCTTGGAATGCGTTCCCTTGGTATTGTGACGCGGACGCGCAGCCGACAGCACTGACAACGAGGACAGAGCCACCGCGGCCGAGACAAGCACGCAATAATGTAGTTTCATGGGCTGAATTGGTATTGAGAGGGTATGTCGTAATGCTGAATTATTGTAGGGACGCAATATATTGCGTCCGCAGCGACTATATGTAATATAGTACAATATGTTTGGAATCAATATATTACCATTCTACTGCGCGGGCGCTATGTATAGCGCCCCTACAAGGAACCTCAGTTTTGACACAGCCTCAAGACTCAAAAGACAAAAAAACATCCGTGCTGTCTGACCCGGAGGTCTCGGCACGGATGTTTTTGTCTATACTATCAATCTTTGAGGTCGGCGACCTTTTCGATGGTGCGGCGCAGCTGGCCCCAGAAACGTTCGACAGCGGGGATATTCATACGCTCGCTGGGCGAGTGCACACCCTGCAATGTCGGGCCGAAGGAAGCCATATCCAGATGCGGGTACTTCTGCAGGAACAGACCGCATTCCAGACCGGCGTGTATGGCCATGATGGCGGGCTTGATGCCGTAGAGTTCCTCGTAGGCATCCGAAGCAATCTTCATGATGCGCGAGTTGAGGTTGGGTGCCCATCCGGGGTATCCGTCTCCGTGTGTCACGGTGGCGCCGGCGAGGGTAAACACAGCCTCGACACGGTGTGCGATATCCCATTTGCGCGACTCTACAGACGAACGCTGCGAGGTGGTCACGAGGATTTCCTCATCGGGGCGCATCTTGACACTTGCCAAGTTGGTGGAGGTCTCTACCAAGCCCTCGATGTCGCGGCTCATCGAAATCACTCCGTGGGGTGCCGAGTACAGAGCGTTTACAAGGCGATGCGTTGTGTCTTCGTCCACTGCCATCTCGGGACGGTCCACGCTGTCAAGCGTAAACTCGATGGTCGGCTCGAGGTCTTTATATTCATTCTTGACGTCGGCTACGTAGCGATTGAAAGCGGCTACGACCTTTTCCTTATTGGCCGTATTGACGCCGAAGACAGCGTGTGCGGCACGCGGAATGGCGTTGCGCAGGTTGCCGCCGTCGATTTCGCACAAGGACAGTTCATTTTCTTTGCCCAGTGCCCAGAGGAAGCGAGCCAGCAGTTGTACTGCATTGGCGCGACCCAGGTGTATGTCACCGCCCGAGTGGCCGCCGAGACCCTTGCTGATGTCGAATTTGAAGTAATGGAAGTCGGTGGGTGCAAACGAACGTTTGTACTTGAACACGCAAGTGGTGTCCACACCGCCGGCGCAGCCTACGAAGATTTGGGCATCGTCCTCGGAGTCGAGGTTGAGCAGGATGCTGCCGTGTATCATATCATCGCCGAGGTTGTATGCGCCGGTGAGACCGGTCTCTTCGTCTACCGTGAAGAGGGCTTCCATAGGACCGTGTACCAGTTTCTCGTCTGTGAAGGCGGCAAGTGCACCGGCTATACCGATACCGTTGTCAGCGCCCAGAGTGGTGCCGTCGGCGTGCAGCCATTCGCCATCGACGATGGTAGTGATGGGATTATTTTCGAAGTCGAAAGACTTGTCGTTGCTCTCACATACCATATCCATGTGTGCTTGCAGGATGATACCGGGAGCCTTCTCGTGGCCGGGTGTAGCCGGTTTGCTCATCAGGACGTTGCCTATGGCGTCTGTCTTGACGGCAATGCCGTGCTTGGCGGCAAAGTCCAGTAGGAACTGACGGATCTTACCCTCCTTCTTGGACGGACGGGGGACCTTGGTGATTTGGTCGAAGATGCCGAAAACCTCGGCCGGTTTCAAATCTTTTATTGTCATAATGGTATTTGTTTTGGGTATATAACTCGTATTGACTTATGCCGACCGCAAGGGCCTTACGCGCATGGCATTTGTAAAGATTGTTAAAATCGCGCGTATTTCGCCCCCTAAATTACAAAATAAAATTGATATATAGCTAAATTCCGACCTAACTTTATTAAATTTGCATATTCAAACGCAAGACACAGGCATTATGCGACTACTGATACTGACAATGATACTGCTGCTGGCGGCACTTCTGCTGCTGGGTATACGCGTATTATTTGTCCGCGGAGGACGCTTCCCGTCATCGCATATACACGACAACGAGGCACTTCGCCGCCGCGGCCTGGACTGCGCCACGCATGATAAAGCATCAGAATAATCACACATAAAACAATCTAAAAACCAAAGATGAAAAAAATCCTTTATGCCGTTGCGATACTCGCATTAGGAGTTACCACCGCATGCGGAGGCAATGGCGAAGCCGACAACAAGAGCGACTCGCTCACAGTCACCCCTGTCAAGAAAGTCAAGGCAGAATCCTTTGCCGCCACTACCAATATACGCTATATCGACCGCGACTCGCTGCTCTTCAAATTTGACTACGCACGCAAGACCATGGACGAGTGCCACCAGATAGCCGTAGCATTGCAGCAGTATCAAAACGAATTGGGGGCGCAACTACAGAGCAAGCAAAACGCTATTCAGGAAAAAGCCAAGAACAACGGATACCTCAGCGAAGCCAGCTACAACGCCGACATCAAGGAACTGCAAAACCTTGACCGCAGCCTCCAGACCCGCTATGCAGCTCGCGCCGACAAGGACAACCGCCGCATCAACGACCTCACCAAAGCCGCAAGCGACTATATAGACAACTTCCTGATCGAATACAACAAGACCAAGAAATACGATGCCATACTCGACCGCGCCGCAGGTCTGTACTTCAATCCGGCACTCGACATCACCGACGAAGTTGTCAAAGCCCTCAACGAAGCCTACAATAAGGCTCAAGAGGACAAAAAATAATATCTGAGACAACATACGGCGCAGCTCACCCCCTGCGCGACACCCCACACGGCCGGCAGTCCGCGCCACTACACAATATCATAACACAACAAGATGACCACACAAGCCAAAGCAGACACTCTCGTAATCATACCTATGTATAACGAGAAGGAAAATGCGGCCGCCATCATAGATGCCGTACTGGCTCTTGACACGCCTTTCGACATCCTCGTGATTGACGACAACTCGCCCGACGGCACCGCAGCCATCGTGCGCGAAAAAATGGGCGAACACCCCGGGCGCGTAGACATCATCGAACGCGCGGGTAAACTCGGCCTCGGCACTGCTTACATCGAAGGCTTTCGCTGGGGCTTGGCTCACGGATATGAGTACATCTGCGAGATGGACGCCGACTTTTCGCACAACCCCAACGACCTGCCGCGACTGCGCCAAGCCCTGGTAAGCGGACAAGGCGATGTCGCCGTCGGCTCGCGATACCTCACCGGTGTCAACGTCGTCAATTGGCCTATGGGACGCGTGCTTATGTCCTATTATGCCTCCAAGTACGTACGCATAGTCACCGGACTGCACGTGCGCGATACCACCGCCGGATTTGTATGCTACCGCGCCGATGTGTTGCGAGCTATGAACCTGGACGCGATACACTTCAAAGGCTATGCCTTCCAAATCGAAATGAAGTATACCGCACACGTCCTGGGATTTCGCATCACCGAGGTGCCCATAGTCTTTGTCAACCGTGTCCTCGGGACATCCAAGATGAATTCCGGCATTTTCGGCGAAGCACTTTTCGGCGTCATCAAGCTCAAATGGTGGGGCGCTACCGGCCGCATCAAGAAACGCCACGCCGCCGCACGGCAATGATTGTCGTCGAACGCGTGACCGTCTGCTTGGAAGGCAGAAGAAACAATGACAACATTATTATATAATGCTACCGTTGCCGGAGCCCCCGATGGGACTCCGGCATACGTGTATATAGA
>CAVEDT010000159.1:3177-4548 GCA_963614475.1 Roseburia faecis | reverse complement strand
CTCGAGATGCAGGATGCCCGAGCGCTCAAGGCCGAGTATCCGACCACGGCCGATGAAGCATTCCGCAACACCGGAGCCAACGTCTTTGACATCCAATGGACCGAGCGTCTGCGACGCCGCTGTCGTGCGCCACTGCGCACCTGCGCCGTCGATTGGCGTTCCGGACAGTGGAGCGATGACAGCCGCGGAGCATTGCGTCTATGGGAGGAGCCGGCAGCCGGGTACTCGTACGTAGCAGCCGTCGATGTAGGCGGTCGCAGCCCGGGAGCGGATTTCTCGGTAGTGACCGTGCTGCGACATACCGACATCGGTACACGTGTCTGCGCTCGGTGGCGCGGACATATCGACCATGATCGGTTGGCGTCCATAGCTATGCACTTGGCCCGGGCCTACAATTACGCCCTACTGGTGGTCGAGAGCAATACGCTGGAAAGCAGCGACAGCTTCCCCGTACTCGAGCGTCTGGCACGTGACTACCCCGTACTATATCGACGTCGGGCAGTCGGCACCATAGACGATGCTCCCGGACGGCGCGTCGGGTTTCACACCAACCGCAACACCAAACCGCTGGTGATAGACACCCTTGTGGCGGCCGTGCGCGACGGCACACTTGACGAGCCGGACACCGAAGCCGTGGACGAGCTGGCATCGTATACGCGACACGATGACGGCAGCTACGGTGCCGTGCGCGGTCGCCATGACGACATCCTGATGACCGACGCCCTGGCGTTGTACGTTCTCGAAAGCGAAAGCGGCGACACCGTAGACGATGCCGCCGCCGAGGACTTGCATAGAATGATGGAACGTCGCGACTACTTGTGATCGGACGTGGGCGCAAACTGCGGCTCGGCGCCGAACCACAGGTCAATATATAGCTTTACACGTGCCAGTGTCTCACGCAGCGTGTTGCGCACGACATTGCCGGCTTCCGGGTCGGGCGCGGCATTATATCCTACGGCATACAGCCCGTATCGGTCGGCCTGCCGTATGGCTCGGCGATTGTGATAGTCCTGCGAGACAATCACCACCGAGTCAAGGTCGTACACACGACGCGCCTTGGCCACGGAATAGAGCGTGCGCGTGCCCTCGTAGTCGAGTATGATGTGTGTCGAATCCACACCTGCGGCTATGAGGGCGCGTTGCATCTGCCGCGGCTCATCGCAGCCGTAGCGCACGGCATTGCCCCGGTCATCGCGGCGATAATCACCGCCGGAGGCTATGATATACTGCGTCTTACCCGCATGATAAAGGTCGGCAGCGGCTTTGATGCGGTTGTCGAAATTGATATTATGCGTACCGCTCGGCGTCACCGGCGACGTGCCGAGCAACAGCGCGTAACGCATGGCCGGGACTTGGCGAACGTCATCATAG
>CAVEDT010000159.1:0-3072 GCA_963614475.1 Roseburia faecis | reverse complement strand
ATCATAGACTCGCCCCGAGGCATTGGTGTCCACGGCCACCCAGCACGCCCCGACGACCAGCAACACCGCCGCTACGGCAATGCCGACATACACGGAAATACATTTAATCTTATGAGACATCATCGGACACTAAAACTCTATTGATAGTACTATTTATTCGGTCATACATTACAGCATTTATTGCCATAAGTCAGCGGCCGAGAATCCATTTCCACGCCGGGACGACACGGATAGTTTTGCCGGATTCCGTCATGAACTCTTCTGCCGCATCAGCGGTAATTATCAAGAGATTGTCACACCCGGTCGCTGCCGACGCTTCAAGCAGTCCGTTGATTTCGCGTTGCCGCGTATCTGCATCATCCAAAGTCCAAGTCACCTGTATCAGATGAGTAACATCCAACCCGGATTGGAGGACAAAGTCACATTCGCCTCGTCCTTGATAATAGTATATTTGCTGCACAGGTGTTCGATGCCGATAAAGATGAAGAAAGACCGTATTCTCGAGTTTCTTCCCGTCATCGCTGCTCTGAGGCAGAAGGATTGCGCTGCGCAATCCGTTGTCTATGCAGTAATACTTAGGCTGCGAACTCTCGACTTTTTGCAACGAACGGCTGTAATTTGAGATTCTCAAGAACATAAAGATACTGCAAGCGTAGTTGGCCCATTCGTATAGGGAGTCTTTGCTGACTTTCAACCCTTGCGACTTGATGTCGTTGTGCAACGACCTGACGGATGTCGGTTTGGTGAGGTTTGACATTATTCTTTTCAAGAAGTGCCTCAATACCTGCAGATTTGCTATATTGTAATGTTCGCCGAGGTCCTTGAGAAGCATTGTGTCAAAATACGTCTGAAGGATTCTTGTCTTCTCAAGCATATTATCCGTCAGCACTATTTCCGGGAATCCGCCTTCGTTGTTGTAGGCAAAAAAGGCGTTTCGGACCTTAGCTATATCTTGTTCCAGCCAACTTTCCGTATTTATATTCTTGAACAAACAATACTCCTTGAATGACAGCGGCAATGTTTCTTCCTCTAAAGGCCAACCTCGCAGCGCGGTCTTCAATTCCGAGCCAAGCAAAGTTGCATTACTTCCACTTACATAAATATTCTTTGTGTAATGCTTATATAGGCGCATAACGAAGAATTCCCATCCTTCTATAAGCTGGATTTCGTCAAAAAAAACATACACATCCTTGAAATCCTGCATAGGGAACATCTCGCGATATGCCTCGATTATGGTTCCGAGGTCATCGGAAGACATCTTCACAAGACGCTCATCATCAAAGCCTATCCACAAAATTTGATTGCGAGACACCCCTTCTTGCAGCAAACGATTTACCACAAGTTCCATACGGGAAGACTTGCCACAACGCCGCACACCCGGTACTGTTATTATTTTCCCGGAATGTATCTGCAGCTCGTTTTCGCGAGAAATCAGCGTGGCCGGGAACTCGGCCTGGCGCATCGCTATTTGCGTTTTTAGATACTGCTTGTCCATACTGTCCTAAATTTTGGGACAAAGATAGTGATTTTTGTCCTAAAATAAAGGACACTGGAGAGTTTTTTTTCAAAAGCACACCCACGACAAACAAAGCAGTGTCCCTTATTTTAGGACAGAATTGGTCGCATCTATCCTAAAATAAAGGACAAAGTGAATTATTTTTCTCTGAGTATGCTATCGTACAGCGCCTTGAATTCTTCAGGCGAGATTTCCATAGTTGCGGTATATTTACCGTTTTCGGAAGTGAAAATTACTCGAAGTCCATAGTCGGCAGATATGATTGATTTAGATAATCTTGCCGCAATTGGATCTGATATAAAACCTTCAACGAACTCACGTTTGTTTTCTTGTTGTGCATACGCAGTCTTGAGAGCCGCCCATACATCCTTGAGCTCAGGTGCAATCGAAGAATCATACCTTATCACAGAAACATACATATTGTCCTCTGCCTTTTCAGATAATACCGTGGTTTGAGCGTCAATTTCATACGGGCAAAACTCATTATCCTTATATGCGATAACTTTAACCAACCGAACACCTAAGTCCTTATCGCTCAACTCACTGCCAACTATTGAATCGAAATCCTCCGGAGTTAACTTTATCGTTATGCTTTGATTGGTATTTGAACTTGTCACTATAATACGCAGAGAAGCTCTTGCGTCTGAAAACGTTTTTGCGAAAGTCTTATCTTTTAAAGCATCATAAGTATATGCCAGCACGACACTCTCTTTCGTTAATTCCTTGATTCTTTTTGTGTTTTTGATAGGCTCCGTGGTACTAATCCTTATCAGCGCGACATTATTGTCTTCATTATAATCCGCCGAGATTATATCCATGCCACCCATACTCGTCGGGCATTGCTTCTTCAGTTTCGCGATTTCGGACTTGAGCTTTTTCACAGCCTTGGCATCGGGCGTTTTTTCGACATATTCGATGGTGTCGGTCGACCGGTAAGACTGAACGGCTATCGTCACAAAGGGAATGACAAAAGCCACAAGTATCGCGAGCCAGTCCCAGACGAACGCACGGCGCATATCGCGCGGAAAGCGTGCCTCGATAGCGCTGCTTTTATAGAGGAAGTACAGCCAGGCGGCGGAGATGACGGCGCTCAAGGCGGTGTAGGTATTCAAACCGCTACCTACGGGCATGGTAAGTGCTCCGCGTAGCACCAAGAAAGCATTGGTCAGCAGCGAGACCCATACGTACGTCTTGGCAAGGAACACCGCATTACGCATACGCTTGTACGCAGCCACGACGGTATAGACCGCAAAAGCCAGGTTGATCCAGACGGCATAGCGAATGATTGGCGTAACACCGGGCTCTTTAAGGCTGAGCAAGTTAAGAAAAGCGCCCAGCCCGATGCAAACGTACATATACAGCATCCAGCCCGAGATGCTGTCATCCTCCATCGACTCGGGGTCGCGCTCGGCCAACGGCGGAATAGTAAACAGATTGTTTGTTGTTTCGACGTCCTCGCCTTGCGGTTCGGTCGCAGGTTGTTCCATTTCAGGATTGTAATCTTCCATAATGATTGATATTTATTAGTATTTTACTGTATATTAAACCGTTTACGC
>CAVEDT010000158.1:0-4569 GCA_963614475.1 Roseburia faecis | reverse complement strand
GCAAAGTTCGCCATCAAAATCGCCCCCTGCAAGCCGGCTTATTTCGGATGCTTACGGATACTCGCCTTATGCCGACTCACGCTTCAGGCATACAGCATACCGGCAGCCACTTCTTCAGCTACAGATGCGCCAAGGCTATTGGCTACAATGGCCAGCGCAAAAGGAGTAGCTGCAGCGGGACCGTTGCCCGTTACAAGGTTGTTGAGTGCCACCACAGGAGCATCCTTGCATATCGCATCGCCCTGAGCGCACATTGCTTCAAAACCGGGGTAGCATGTAGCTTCACGGTCTTTGAGTATACCCAGCGGAGCCAGCACTACGGCAGGAGCGGCACATATTGCTGCAATTTTGCCTTTGGTTGCATGTTTGCGGAGAAGCTCGGCCAGTCCCGTATGTTCGTGCAGATTGGTGGCCCCGGGCATTCCGCCGGGAAGTATCAACCATTCGGCGCCGTCAAAATCACATTCATCAAAAACGGCATCGGCTGTAACCGTAACGCCGTGTGCGCCGGTGGCATTTCGATCAGCGTTGATGGATACAGTCTTGACATCCATACCGGCGCGACGCATCACGTCCACCGTCGTAAGTGCTTCTATTTCCTCGAAGCCGTTGGCTAAAAATAAAAATGAGCGCATAGTTTAATTCGTATTTTATCTATTTAAGATTTGACTTTGTCTGTTATCAATCAAAAAGTTGAGCGTATACCCGTTTCGGTCGGACATATTCGCTTTGCAAACTTCGGAAATAATTCGCAGACTTTTACTATTTTTGAGGAAAATTTTTCAGTCAATATGCATACACAATATATCAGACACACCCTGCACGCCCTGACAGTTGTCTTGGCGTCCGTCGTCGTATTAGCCTCGTGCACTCATCAAAGTCAATGGCGCCAAGCACAAGGCGCAGCCTGGGGCACGTCCTATCATATCACCTATTTCGGAGACCGTGCTTTGGACGACTCGGTAGTGGCCGTGATGCGCGATGTCGAATTGTCACTGAGTCCCTTCGAGCCTGCGTCAAACATCTCGCGTATCAATCGTGGCGAAACAGACATTGCGGATAGTAACGTGCAGCGTGTATTTGCACGTGCTATGGATATTTGGAAGTGCTCGGGCGGATGCTTCGACCCGACAATAGCGCCGCTGGTCAATCTCTGGGGGTTCGGAACTAAAGAGGGCGAAGAAATGCCCGATTCGACAGCCGTAATCGAAGCCTTACGTAGTGTCGGTATGGGTAAATGTAGTATCGATGCACAGGCACACATCATCAAGGGTCATAAGGAGACTTCCTTCGATTTTTCGGCCATAACCAAGGGCTACGGAGTGGATTGTGTGGCACGGATGCTCGAACGCAACGGCGTGTCAGACTATATCGTTGAAATCGGCGGCGAAATCGTATGCCGGGGACACAATCCGCGCGGCATTGACTGGCAAGTACAAATCGATGCGCCCGTAGCCGACTCGGTGGTGACGCATCGCCGCTACAATGTAATTCCGCTGAAGAATGCTGCGATGGCTACTTCAGGCAATTATCGTAACTTCCGAACTCTTCCGGACGGGCGTCGCGTCGGGCACACCATATCACCTCTTACCGGCTATCCGCGAATGTCGTCTACGTTGTCCGCTACCGTCATCGCCCCGGATTGTATGAGTGCCGATGCCTTGGCCACGGCTTGTATGGCGATGGACGCAGACAAAGCCTTGAATATGATACGGACACTCGGCAAAGACTACTCGGCAATGCTGATTATAGATACACCCCAAGGCTTACAGACTGTAAGCACTCAAGACAAGTAAGGTGCCGTAGGCGCATCCGGGCACTTAGCCACCTGTTCGGGCGTACCCTGAGCCAGAATTACGCCGCCGTCGCGACCGCCGCCGAGTCCCATGTCTATTATATAATCCGAGGCACGCAGTACATCGGTGTTATGCTCAATGACAAGCACCGTATTTCCGCGGTCGACAAGGCGATTGAGTATAGCCAGCAAGGTATTAATATCCTCAAAATGCAGACCTGTGGTGGGCTCGTCCAATATGAAAAGGGTGCGCCCCGTATCGCGTCGTGCCAGTTCGGAAGCCAGTTTGACACGCTGGTTTTCACCGCCGCTGAGCGTCGATGAAGGCTGTCCCAGTTTGATGTACCCGAGTCCTATATCTTGCAGCACTTGTATCTTTTTCAGTATCGCCGGAATGCCGGCAAAAAACTCAACGGCCTGATTAATGGTCATATCCAGCACATCTGCAATACTCTTGCCCTTGTATCGCACCTCCAGTGTTTCGCGATTGTACCGCTTGCCGTGGCATACATCGCACACGACATTGACATCTGGCAAGAAGTTCATCTCTATGGTACGACAGCCGTTGCCGCCGCATGCTTCACAGCGGCCTCCGCGCACGTTGAACGAGAAACGACCGGGCTTATAGCCGCGGATCTTGGCTTCGGGCAAAGCGACAAAAAGGTTGCGTATGTCACTGAAAACTCCGGTATATGTCGCCGGATTTGACCGTGGCGTCTTGCCCAGCGGCGACTGGTCCACAGTGACCACCTTGTCTATATTTTCGATACCTGTAATCTCGCCATACGGCAGAGGCTCGGTATGGGCGCGATAAACGATGCCGCGCAAAGCAGCCTCCAATGTTCCGTTAACCAGCGATGACTTGCCACTTCCGCTGACGCCGCTTACACAAGTGAGCGTGCCCAGAGGGATGGTAAGCGTAACATCCTTGAGGTTATGCCCGGTACAATGCGTAATCGACAGCAACTTTCCATTGCCGGGACGACGTTTTTCGGGGACAAAGACGCTACGTGTTCCGTTAAGATATTGCGCCGTCAAGGTATCCGCCTTTTTCATCTGCTTGGGTGTACCCTGGAAGACCACTCTTCCGCCACGGCGACCTCCACGAGGGCCTATATCAACAATATAATCAGCCTCGGTCATGATATCTCGGTCGTGCTCGACGACGATAACCGAATTGCCCGCATCGCGCAACTTTTTCAGAGATGAAATCAGACGATGGTTGTCTCTTTGGTGCAAGCCTATAGACGGCTCATCGAGTATGTATAATACGTTCACCAGTTCGCTTCCCATCTGTGTGGCAAGACGTATGCGCTGACTTTCGCCACCGCTAAGCGTCGCCGACGCGCGTCCCAATTGCAGATACTCCAACCCGACATCCACCAGGAAACGCAGACGGCTGCTGACTTCCTTGAGTATCTCGGCTCCTATGGTGCGACGAGTCTTGTCCAATTTGTCGGGCAACGCTTGTGTCCACGCATACAAGTCCTTGATATCCATGCGGCATAAATCGGCAATGTTGCGGTCGTCGATAAAGTAGCTGCGAGCCTCGAGGCACAGACGGTCGCCATGACAGTCGGGGCATACCGTGCGCGATAGAAATTGCTCGCTCCAATGACGTGCCGCAGCCCCGGCATCTTCGTCCTGCTGCATCTCGATATACTTAATAACGCCTTCGTAAGGTGCAAAGTAGTTGGAGGTGGACATCGTGTCATTAGTGATGGTGAGATGCTCGGTGGTGCCGTTGAGAATATCATTGATGCAGTCCTCGCTAAGCTCGCCCACGGGCGTACGCAAATCAAAGCCATAGCGCTTGCAAATGGCCTCTATCTGCCAAAATATCATCGTATTGTGATATTTACCCAACGGCAATATACCGCCCGTATATATCGAAGCCTTGGCATCGGGCATAATCTTGGCTCGGTCGACAAGATTGATTGTGCCTATACCTTTACACGTGGGACATGCGCCCTGCGGCGAGTTGAAGGAGAAGTTGTGCGGTGCCGGTTCGCGATATGACAGCCCGGTCTCCGGGTCCATCAACGACTGGCTGTAATGCGACACTTTGTCCGTATCGGCATCGTATACCATCATTTGACTACCACCTTGTTTGAGAGCGGTTTCAACAGTGTCGCGCAATCGTCCCTGATCTTTGGCACTTACCTTCAGACGGTCTATGACCAATTCGATAGAGTGATTTTTGTATCGGTCAAGCTTCATTCCGAAAGCGATCTCGCGCATCTCGCCGTCAACGCGTACGTGCAAGTAACCCTTCTTGCGCAATTGTTCGAAGAGCTCTTTGTAATGGCCCTTGCGGTTGAACACCAAAGGCGCAAGGATGTAAATCTTGTGCCCGTCATATTGGTTGAGTACGAGGTCAACGATTTTTTCGCGCGAGTACTTGACCATAGGACGGCCCGAAAGATAGCTGCGAGCTTCGCCCACGCGTGCATACAGCAGACGCAGGAAGTCGTAAATCTCAGTCGTGGTCCCGACAGTGCTTCGCGGATTGCGATTGACGGTCTTTTGCTCGATGGATATAACCGGGCTTAGTCCCGTAATTCGATCCACATCAGGGCGTTCGAGGTTACCTATAAGGTTGCGTGCGTATGCCGAGAAGGTCTCGATATAACGGCGCTGCCCCTCGGCATATATCGTATCAAATGCCAGTGAGGACTTGCCGCTGCCGCTGAGTCCGGTGATGACGGTAAGCGTATTACGCGGAATGGTTACATCAATGTTCTGCAGATTGTTGACGCGAGCGCCGGTGACGG
>CAVEDT010000157.1:0-4574 GCA_963614475.1 Roseburia faecis | reverse complement strand
ATACCAATAATCGTTCCCATGATTGTTTCTGTTTTAGCTGTTTGTATTTATTTTTTTATTTTTTTCGGTTGACTGTACCGGCGTGCCTTAAGTGCCTTGCGGCGCCGGGCGGCCGGTGTCTCACGCTGTCGGCTGTGTAGCTTCAAGCGCTTGACGCTTACTATATATACAAATGATGTGCCAAAACATGGCGTGGGCAATATTTGATTGATAATCAGCGCATAACGTAGTGTTGTAATATTTGCGGCTTACTGACATATGTGTACTGACACGCTGTCACTTGCCGCTGTCATGTACGACTTGAGTTATGGCGGCAATATGTGCGGGGGTGGTGCCGCAACATCCACCGATGACGCATACCGGGCTTTCGGCGATGATTGTACGTGCCATTTGCCCGAAGTCTTGCGGTGTGGCCGGGTAGCGACCGGCACCGTCAGGCAGTCCGGCGCAGGGATAGGCTATGATCGGGTAGGGGGACAGTGACTGAAGCTTTCGCAATAGTTGGACAAAGCCTTGCGGACCGTTGCAGCAGTTGAGACCAACGGCCGAGGGCGATGCTACGGCTACGGCGTCCAATAAGTTTTCGAGACTTCCGCCCGTGGGCAGTGTGGCGTTGTCGTTGACCGTTGCACTGAAAACGGTACACATATTATAATGTGCAGCGATGTGTGCCGCCGCCCGGGCCACGATGCGCGTACCGACAATGTCGTAGCAACTTTCGGCCAACAGAAAATCGACTCCGTTCTCGGCCAAAACGGCCATCTGCGATTGGCAGGCGTCTAGCCATTCGTCGGCACTATCGCCCGGGCGGGGACATATCGGAGTCACAACCCCGGCGACATACCGCCTGCGTCCGTCGCGTGCGGCGGCACGTCGCGAGCTTTGACATGCCAAGGCTGCGGCCGTGCGGTTGATATCCCCGGCTATGCGGTTGGGCTGCTCTATGTGGTATATGTTTTTGAGTACAAGTGCGTTGGCGTTGAATGTATCGGTGCTTATGATGTCTGCTCCGGCGTCAAGATAGGCATCGTGCAATGCCGTCACCGCCTCGGCACGTACAAGGCACAGAAAGTCGGCCATCGGCAGATGTGCCGCGGCTGTGGCTCCGGTAAGCATGGTGGCGGTAGCCCCGTCAAGCACCGACGTGCGCGTTCGCAAGACTTCGACTATACTGTCGGAGGACGGTACGCTCATTTGAGAAGGTCAAAGCTATCGACGTATATCTCGGTGATAGTGTGCTTGATAGTGTTGCGGTCCTCCCAATAGCGGGTGCGAATCTTGCCTTCGATGAGCAGTCGCGACCCTTTGCGGATGTACTTCTCGGCAAATTCGGCATTGGCGTCCCACATCACTATATTGTGCCACTCGGTGCGGTCGGGCAACTGCGAGCCGTCCGGCATACGGCGACCGCGTTCGGTGGTGGCCATGGTGAAGGATGCCACGGGGCGTGTCTCCACGTAGCGTATCTTGGGGTCGGCACCCACATATCCCATAAGTATGGCTTTGTTCATTTCTCGGTCGTGTATTTTTTATAGTGGGAAAATATATGTCAAAAGGCGCTTGTTCTTCGGCCGAATGGAGGCTATTAAACAGATTTAGTGATACTTATTCTTCCGTTGAGTGGTACTGCACCAGGCCCGGCATAGAGTAGCGAGCCACCTTGTCTATAGTGGCGCCGAAATCGGAAGCCACTTTGCGCAGGATGTCTTCGTAGAGTACGCATGTCGAACCTACAAGGCTCAGCGGATGATTGTGGTAGTCGTACTGAGAGATGTTGCGCTCAAAGAATTTCATAAGCGAATGATATACAAGGTCGTATACATACTTATGGTCGAGGTGCTCGTGGAGGAAGAATGCGTATTGGGCCAGCGTGCGATTGGGCAGTGTGTTTGTGTATACTTGGTCCAGCAGGACATTGGCCGTGGTCTGATATTTTTCGTAGAAAGCGGCGCACAACTCGGGCGGAGCCAATTCCTTGAGCATATCGGCGATGAACAACTTGCCCATGTACGAATTGCTGCCCTCGTCGCCGAGGATGAAGCCCAAAGGGCGAACGTTCTTGACAATTTCGTGGCCATCGTACATGCAGGTGTTGGAACCCGTTCCGAGGATGCACGCCAACCCCGGCTTACGCACCAGCAGTCCGCGAGCCGCGCCCAAAAGGTCGCTGTGTATTGTCACCGGCGTTTTGAACTGCGCCACCAAGGACGATTCCATCATCTTGTTTTTCTCGTAATTGGCGCATCCGGCGCCGTAGAAATAGACGTGCTCCCAACGGCGGCGGAAGAATGCGTCGGGCAATTCGAGACGTATAGAGTGCGAGATTTCGCGGCGTGTCTGGAAGAATGGGTTGATACCGGTAGTGAAAGCGTGTTCCACCACCTTGGCTCCGTCTACAAGCGCCCACTCGGTGCGTGTACTGCTGCTTTCGGCTATAATTTTCACGATAATTCAGATTGTGTTTGCTCGGTTAGGCCTCCCGGGTTGCATCCCTTAGGCATATTGCAAAGTTAAGCATTATCTGCCACATTTCCGCCTTCAGTGCCCGAAAATGTGCTGATGCACCAATAATATACGCGGTGCTGTGCCGATCGGCACAACACCGCGTAGGGGATGGACTGCCTTAGGGAGCGGGTCGGTAGCCTTAGTGGATAGGGGCTACGGTATTGGTGTGGTCCGCGGCCTTAGGGGCAGGGATTGTCTTAGCGGATGGAGACCTTGGTGGCGGCGGCTCCGAGGCGAACGATGTAGATGCCGGCGGCAGGTACATCGACGGTGGCGGCGCCGTAGGCATCGGTGGCTTTGGATGCTACCAGTGTGCCGTCTATGGCATATACTTCCACGTCAGTCGAGGCTTGAGCATCGGCGACAAGAATGTGTCGACCGTCGATACGTACGGCAAAGGAGGCTTCGGTGTCGGCGGTGATGTCATTCACGCCGCCCGATCCCTGACGGAATGTAATGTTGTCTAGGTTGAAGGCGCCGTTTTGGGTGATGGGGCTCTTTTGCTGAACGACTTTGATTTCGCTGAGCAGGAAGGGGCAGAAGTCTTTTTCGAGGTTGTCGAGGGTGACTTCGCGGTATTGCCATCCGATGAAGTCGAGGTCGCAGACTTTCTTGTATTTGATGTTTGTGCCGGAGGCTACGCCTACGTATAATTCGTGGTTGTTGAAGTCGCCGTTGATGTACATACCCAGGATGTCATTGGTATTGTAGGCATGAGGCTCGCCGGTGTACTTCCAGACGATGGATCCGCCGTGGCTGTCGGCAAATTTGTAGGTGAAGCGTCCCGATGCTTTGCCGAAGAGTTTGGCTGCGGTAGAGCGTGTCGCTGTGGGGGTGGCGGCTGTTCCGGAGGTCTGCTCGGGGTCTACGGCGAAGTTGGCGGCTGTCTCGAAGTCTTCGACTGTGGTCTGTTCGACTTCGCTGGTGGCGTCTACGGCGGTGAAATCGAATTCGATGTCATTGCCCAGGGGAAGAGACTCGGTGTCACGGAGTGCGCCGGAGAGTTTGACGTGATATTTCTCGCCCGGGACGAGGTCGCCTGTGACGGCGAATATGGCGTTGCCGTATCCGTTGGTCAGTCGGTTGAACTTGGAGGTGCGCTTGTTGACGGCCACATCGTTGCCTTTGCTGTCGGTGATGGTCACCATATCGTAAGCGCCGTTGGAGTTGATGGTCTTGTCAAAGCGGAATTCCAGCGTGGGCGATACGTAGTGTACCGTTCCGCCGTCGGCGGGGAAGTGGCTGAGTACTTCGAGTCGGTCGCGGTTTTGTGTGGTGAAGGTAAATGTCAGCGGTTGTGCCATTTGCGGGTGGCTGTAGCGGCTATCCGTGGTCTTGGCCGATGCATCGATATTGACGGTGTACGTGGTGTTGCGTTCCAGCGACAGTTCGGGCACGAAAGATGCTTTGTGGTAGCTTTCGCTGAATACGAAGTAGCCTTTGACTTCGGGGGTGATGCTGAAGGCTTTCTCGAAGGACTCTTGGTCTACGTCGGTGTTGAATTCAAAGTCTATGGACGATGAGCACGATACAAGTTCGCCTTCGGCCGGAGCGGGGGAGTACTTGGTGACGGCGAGGGGATATTCGCGTTTGAGCATCATCGGGAAGTCCTGATAGGTGATGTCGTTGGCGACGACGGTGACGGTCTTGTCTTCGGTGTAGTAGTCGTCACGGCTGACGCGAACGGTATATGTGCCGGGAGTGACGTTGCGGAAGGCGTATACGCCGTTGTACATGTCGTCGGTGGTGCGCGTTTGGATGGTTTTGCCTTCGGCGTTAATCAGTTGGACGTATGCGCCGTTGACGGGGGCGTTGTTGTCGCGTCCGAACATGGTGAAGTTGGCGGTGTAGAGCTTTTCGCGAAGGTTGTGGTCGTCGTAGATGATGCCGGCGATGTTGCCTGTGACGAATTTGTCTTCCGTATCATAGTACTCCATGATGGATTTGACGAAGAGCCAGGCTTCTATCCAGTTGTAGTCATCGTTCATCAGTCGGTGAGCCTCGGGGCGGTGTTCGTGCATCGAGCCTTCGGAGAGCAGACCCACGGTGTAAAGTGTACGGAGCACGCC
>CAVEDT010000156.1:0-4591 GCA_963614475.1 Roseburia faecis | reverse complement strand
CCTATACAAAAGCCTTGACGACGGACTCAAGGCGTATATCGCAACCCTCAAGGACGAGGCCGCACGCGAGGCCGAAGCCCGATGGCGCAAGGACAACGACGCACTGCAGACTTCGGTGAAAAACCTCGAACAACGCGCTCGCGAAATCGAGGACAAGCGCACCGAAATATCGCAAAAACAGATGAGCAGCGACCGACAGCGCCGTGCCCTGAGCGAACGCGTCCACGACCTCGAAAGCACCGTGGCACGTCTCGAAGCCGAGAAAGAGCAATTCGAACTCGAGCGCCAGTCCATGATCAATAAACTGAAAGTCGCCGCCGTCTACGAAAAAGAGAATACCGAGCTGCATGACCAAATCGACCAAATGATTGCCAACCGCGGCAAGGCCTCGGCTGAAGCCGTCGATACCGCAGCCATCGAAGCCCTCAACGCCCAAGTAGCCGAAGCACAGCGACAGACCGCCGAAGCACAGCAGCAAGCCGAGGATGCCCGAAAGCAAGCCGAAGAAACAAAGGAACAAATCGCCGAAGCCCGGAAGCAAGCCGAAGACGCCGAGCGACAGGCCGCCGAAGCCCGGAAGCAGGCAAGCGAGGCGGACGAAAAGCGCCGTCAAGTCGAGCAAGACAACGCCAAACTCAACGATCAGGTTCTGGAGCTGCAAATCGAGCTGGAAGCAGCGCCCAAGGACGACGGCAAGGCTGCCATCGAAGCCCTCAACACCCAAGTCGCAGAAGCCCGTAAACAAGCCGAGGACGCTAAAAAGCAGGCCGAGGACGCTAAGCAGCAAATCGAGGAGACAAAGAAACATGCCGAGGATGCCGAGCGACAAGTCGAGGAGGCACGAAAACAGACCGAGGAGGTCACGACTCAGGCCGAGGAATTGCGCACACGCGTAGACCAATTGCAGGCGCAAGTCACAGCCGAACAACGCAAAAACGCCAAGGCTCAAGCCACTATCAACGAGCTGCATCGCCAAATCGAGGAGGAAGACCCCATGGACGACCCCGAAATCCAGCGCCAGCTCAAAGAAATACAGGATCGTCTCGACCACTACGAACAGCAAAAGAAGCGCAACGAGGAAACCATAGCTTCGCTCAAGAGCCAACTCGAGAACGAACGCCGCAAAAATGCCGAGCCCAAGGCCGCGGCCAAACCTGCCGAAACGCGTCTGCCCTTAGGCGAAACCGCACCCAAGAACAAGACGCCGCGGCCGCTGTCATCCAAGGCCGCCAAAGTCGCAGAGCCGCAGAACGCCCCGTCCATAGACGATATACTCGGCGACACCGATTGGGTTGTGCGTCAAGACACTACCACTAAGAGCCGACAGCGCAATGCCGAGCGTACCAAGCCCAAAGTCGACGACGACCCCCAAATGAAGTTATTCTAAGGAGCAAAGTCCCCCAAGGCCATCAAGGCAATTTAAAGTGCCCTAAGGTCCTTAAAGTTCCTAAAGTCCCTAAGGCCCTTAAACCCCCAAAGGCCAAGTCCTTAGCCCACGTCCCGGAATATTCCGGCGCAGCCCGATTCCACATTCCACATTCCACATTATTCGAAGTTCAACATTACAATGAAATTATACACCACACTTATGGCGCTGACCCTCAGCGCTATGTCCGGGACGACAACCTATGCCGCCCCCGTATCGGTCAGTGCCGATGTAGCCGGCCTCGAGCCTTACGTCTACCCGGCCAACCGTGCCGCCACACCCTCCAATTTTACTTATATGCCTGACGGCGAGTCGTATTGTATGCTCAGCGACGACGGTCGCACCATAGATACGTACAACATTCGCTCCGGCCAAAAGACCTCGACGCTGCTCGACCTGGGCCATACTCGCGAAACCACAATACAAGACATCGACGGCTTCAAGCTCAGCGACGACGGCTCGAAAATCCTGGTATGGCGCGACTGCCATAAGGTCTATCGCCGCAGCTTTGATGCCACATATTACGTCTACGAGGTGCGTACGCGCCTGCTCAAGCCGCTGAGCACGGCCCATGCCAAGGTGCGCACGGCTTCGTTCTCGCCCAACGGCCGCATGGTTGCCTTCGTAAGCGACAACAATATCTATATCAAAAAATTGGATTACGGCTCGGAGGTAGCCGTCACCGAGGACGGCGCCGTCAATAAGATAATCAACGGCGCACCCGATTGGGTGTACGAGGAAGAATTCGACACCTCCAATTCGCTGGCGTGGTCGCCGGACGACAACGTGCTGTGCTACATACGCTACGACGAGAGCGCCGTGCCAATGTACAGCCTGCCGCAGTATCAGGGCGCATGTTCCGCCAAGGACCAATACGCGCTCTATCCCGGGTCGATGAGCTACAAGTATCCCGTTGCGGGTCAGCCCAATTCGCGAGTCAGCATCCACAGCTACCAGGTGGACGAGCGCAAGACCAAAGACCTGCCCCTTCCCGACGCCAATATCGAGTACATTCCGCGCATACATTTTGCGCCCACGGGGTCGCTGATGGCCGTAGCCCTGGACCGCAACCAAAGCAAGATGACACTCTACGCCATCAATCCCCTGAGCACGGTGGTACGCAGCATCTACACCGAGGAGTCGCAGGCATGGATAGCGCCCGAGACTTACCAGAATATCGCTTATGAGGCTGACGGTATGGTCATTATGAGCGCCCGCAACGGCGACCGTATGCAGCTCTACAAGTATTCGTACGCCGGAGCCTTGGTGTCGCGCCTTGTTTCCACGGATTATGACGTCACCAAATACTACGGTGTCGATGCCGCCGGCAACCGGTATTTCCAAGCCGCAACACCCTCGCCCATAGACCGTAACGTGCTGCGCCGCGACGCCAAGGGCACGGTAACACGCATCGCCGTACCGGGCAGCGGTGCCGACGGACACGGCTCTGCCGATGCCGATATGTCGCCCGGATGCCGATACGCAGCGTACAGCTTCTCGGACAAGGACACCGCCCCACTGTACACCATGTGCACCGCCGCAGGCAAGACGCTGCGCACGCTCCTGGACAACAGCGAGTACCGCGCCACTTACGCCGATATGGGCGTGACCAAGGAATGGATCCAAGTGCACGCCGACGGAAATATGCTCAACGGCTACGTCGTGCGCCCGAGCACACTCGAGCCGTCGCGCCGCTATCCGGTGGTAATGTACCAGTACTCGGGTCCCGGGTCACAACTGGTGCTCAACCGCTGGGAAATGGACTGGATGTACTACTTTGCACAAAAAGGCATCATCACCGTATGCGTCGACGGACGCGGCACTGCTGCACGCGGCAACAAGTTTATGCACTGCGTATACCGCAACCTCGGACACTACGAAACCATCGACCAGGTGGCTGCCGCGCGACACATAGCCACTATGCCGTGGGCCGACCCCGAGCGCATAGCCATCTATGGGTGGAGCTACGGCGGATTTGAAGCCCTCATGGCCGCCTCGGCACCGGATGCACCATACGCCGCCTGCGTTTCCATAGCTCCGGTCACCGATTGGCGATACTATGACACGATTTACGGCGAGCGCTTTATGCAGACGCCGCAGCAAAACGACGCGGGATACAACAGCAGCGCCCCCGTCAAACTGGCCGCCAACCTCAAGTGCCCGCTACTGATAATGTGCGGCACCGCCGACGACAATGTTCATCCGGCCAATACCTACGAGTATGTCTCGCGCCTTCAGAGCCTCGGCATCTTGTGCGATATGATGATTTTCCCGAATATGAACCACAGCATCAACGGCTGCAACAGCCGCGCCGTCGTCTACGCCAATATGCTGCGCTACCTCCAACGCCAATTTAAATAATGTGGAATGTCGAACTTCGAATAATGTCGAATGTCGAATGTGGAATTGGCTGCGCAAGATTATACCGGGATGACTTTAAGGACTTTAAGGACTTTAAGGACCTTCAAGACGACTAAACTGCGTCAAAAGAGCGGTCACGCCTTCGGCGCAGCACATTCGACATTCGACATTATTCGACATTCGACATTCCACATTCGACATTCCACATTATTCTCGTTCCCATTTTTTCACGCTTGACCGAACAATCAGCCTCCTTTGGCGGTTTAATTTTCGATAATACCAACCAAAGATGCAGACCACCGCTACCGCTGCCGAAAGACTGAGAGCCGTACGCTATGTATGGTACGACTGGCGTCTGTCCTACGGGGCGGTGACGCTGACAGTGCTATTGTCCATAGTCTTAGGACATTTGGCCGTGGGCGTGGTCACGCTGCTGCTGGCTCAGGTACTGCGAATGTTCGGCCGCACATCCGAGACGACGGGGCGCGCCCTACCCTTTGCGATGACGGTGTCCTCGACGCTGTACCTCGTGGGAGTGGTGATGGTGGCCATAAGCCTGCTGATGCACACCAAGGTTATGGCCAAGATCTTTGACCCGTCGAGCATCAACGAGGACATCCCCTACGTGAGCGCCCTGATAGTCTATCCCTCGGTCTTTGTCTTTGCGGCTTACGTGCGTATACGCCGGGGACGGCGCACGCAGGCGGCACACGATGACACCTGCGGCGAAACCCGTTACCTGCTACGATATACGATGGTGCTCTCGGGCGCTATGTCCCTGGTAGGCTGGATATACTACTACGC
>CAVEDT010000155.1:0-4600 GCA_963614475.1 Roseburia faecis | reverse complement strand
GGACGTAGACAGCGTCGTCAGGTCTACATAATAGTATGTATTCTTGACGTTGTAAGTGGTGACGCCGCTTGCAAAGGTCTTGTCCTTACTGATTTGCAGGTCGAAGCTATTGGCCGAAGCGGGGTCGTTCCAATTGAAAGAGCATCCTATCGAAACAGTCTCGCCGGCTGAAGGCGATGTCAGTGTGACAGCCTTAACAGTCTCAGACGGCGGCATATTGGAAGTCGCGCCCATAGCCCATTCGTTGCCGTAGCGGTCGAGGGCGGCCACGCCGTGCCAGTAGCCCGAAGTTTTGTTTGACGGAATTGTAGCGCTTGTCGAGTAAGTGATGTCAACGATATACTCGGCACGCAGACCGTTGTGGTCGGAGGAAGCAGCTTGTACTGCATTTGTGCCCAGAGGCACAGCGTATACTATGTAGCGGCTGTTGCTCTTCCCTGTCCACGAAAGCGTGGTTCCGCTGAGTTTGACATTGGTCACCTTACCCAAGTCGGGTGCATTGTACCAGGTCATAGCCGGCACCGATGCCGGATACTGGTAGGCATTTTGCTTGACGTAAGTATTGTAGCCATTAAACATCCTAAACGATGAATACATGATTTCTCCCGGAGCTTTATCGCGATTGGACTTACGAGTTTGGTTCAGCTGACGTACTAACTCGGCATAACCGGTCTCATTATCCGGCACCATCCATGTATATTCGATAGTCTGCGAAGCATAGATATGACGACCGAATTTCTCGGCTGCCATACTATACCAATCAATCATCGGTCCAAACGGATTCGAGATGTGCGAATTAGGCCAATATAGCTGCGGCGAAATATAATCCACAGTCTTTTGGCGCAACCAAGCGAGAGGATCCGAGAAGATACCATTATACTGATTTTCAGGCGGCGTGCATGTTTGCCCATCATAAGTGTAATTATACATTGATGGCAATCCGTCGCTATCTTTTAAACCTCCATATGCAGCACCTGCCGGCGAAACGCCGAAACGAAGATATGGTTTTACCTTATGTATCCAATAATTAGCAGTTTCGATCATCTCATTGACATTATTGCGACGCCAGTCACCTAAGGTCATCGATCCGCCATTATTGAGATAAGACTGATAGTTACTCCAATCATCCGCACTTGAATCATTGGACAACCCCTCCGGATAAAAATAATCGTCAAAGACGATACCATCTATATCATAGTTGCCCGCTAAAACGATACAAACATTGCGGATACGCGCCTTTGTTCGGCTGTCAGACGGATCAAAGACAAAGTGAGTATATGTTTTACCGTTGTTATCGTATCTACTGGTAATCATCCAGTCCTTTACATTGACATCCTCCTGACAATTAGTATAATAGTTAGCCCATTGATTTGGTATATCACCCTTGCTATGTTCGCCGGAGATGTCAGCCCAACGATACGGATTGACCCATGCATGGACCTCGATACCACGTTTATGACCTTCCTGTACCCAGTACTCAAGCATATCAAAGAAGTTTGTATTTGAACCTCGTGTACCGGTTGCATAACGGCTTATAGGCTCTGCAACTTTGTACGTAGTACCCTCGAAGTAATACGAGTTTTTTTCGTACAGACGGTCTGCATACGGCCGAATATGCACAAACACGGCATTAAGACCTGCGGCCTTGGCTTTATCAAGGTATGACTCTATCTCCGATTTCTTTTCGGAAACACTTGCCGTAGGTGTTTTTAGCCATCCTCCATTGATGGGAGTAAACCAAGCAGCACGGAATTCCTGCTTGGGGTTACTGTCGGCGTAGGTGTCGATACTACCGATGGCCGATAATGCTGCGGCCAAAACCATGGCCATTAGCTTTTTCATCAGATTCATTGCGGTGTAGTTTTTAGAATTGCAAGGTTGTGTTTTTATTAAGCACCTTGGCCGGAGAGTCGCCATAAGGTATAGAGAGAAAACTATGATTTCAGCCGCAAATTTATGTATTTTTAGCCAAATTCACAAAAAGACGGTTATTTTTTCTAAGGAATTTGCATAATTTAAGATAAAAAATTTAGCAAATGTGACGCCACACGACGTTTCGCACGCCTCCGGAACGGGCAAAAGTTCTCGGACAGCGGAGCGTTCGTACAACACTCATAAGCAAAGTATTGCACGTCTAAGGCCTTTCGAATAGGGCGCTACAATCTTAAAGCGTTAATATATCAAAGAGCCAGACGGCGACATTCGAACGTGGCCAAGTCGATATCGAGGACAAGCACCGCCGGCGTGTTCCCGTTGTCGGGATGGAGCAGTATGTCCAGGGCGCGTGCACTTTGCAAAGCGGCTACGGTTGCCGGCGCCGGAGGGAAGATGCCTCGGGGTGCTCGTCCGCGGCTTCCGTCTCCGAAGATATCGCGATACGAGACCGATGCGCTTCCTGCGGCATGGCTGAAAGCCATAACCTGGGCTTGCCGTCCGGCCACGCCGCCCAAGACGCATGGTACGGATGCGGCGCGTGTCGCATCGGCCACCATAGTCATTGTAGCGCCGTTGTCGGTACAATCGACCACAACATCGCAGCCGTGCACAAAGTCAGCCACGTTGTCCGCGCCGAGACGCTCGAAATGCGCATCTACCGTTACCGTTGGATTGAGCGCAGTCAGTCGTTCGACCAAGGCCTCAACCTTGGGGCGTCCCACGTCATCGGTGGTATAGGCTGTTTGGCGCGGCAGATTTGAAAGTTCTACGCGGTCAAAGTCAATGATGCGCAGATGCCCCACCCCGGCGGCGGTGAGTGCCACGGATACGGCACCGCCAAGCGCTCCGGCTCCTACGACCCCCACCGTAGCGGCAGCCAAGCGTTGGACACCTTCACGCCCTATATCGTCCATAGCCATCGTACGCGAATGACGCTCGACCATATCGTCTGTAATATCCATATCAGTCATTACTTTAGAATCCTTTCAAACTCCTTAGGGACTTTAAGAACCTTAGAGACCTTAGGACATTAAAGTCCCTAAAGTCCTTAAAATATTATTGTTTTACATTATCGAATACGGCATCCCAATCCTTCCACACCGGCTCGTAGCCGTTGCGGCGTATGGCCTCGGCCACGTCGTGCGGAGTGCGCTCGTCGGTGACGTGGAATTGCTCGAGGGCCTCGGGCGAGGTGGCGTATCCTCCCGGTTCGGTCTGGCTGCCGGCGCTCATAGAGGTTACACCCAGACGCATCATATTGTCGCGGAAGCGCGGGCTTTCGCGTGTCGAATACGAGATGTCTACATCGTGGTCAAAGATGCGGAAGGCCATGGTCAGTTGAGCCAATTCGCGGTCCGAGATGACCACGTTGGGCTGGAAACCGCTTTCGCTGGGGCACATACGTGGGAAATTGACGCTGTAGCGCGTGCGCCAATACTTGTTTTGCAGATAGCGCAAGTGGCGAGCCATCATGATGACGTCCGTGCGCCATTCCTCAAGGCCGATAAGGACGCCCATACCGATTTTGTGCACCCCGGCGCGGCCCATGCGGTCATACCCGTTGAGGCGCCACGAATATATGGACTTCATACCCCGCGGATGGTACTTGGGGTATCCGTCACGGTGGTAGGTTTCCTGGAAGCATACCACGCCGTTAAGTCCGGCATCGACCAAGCGCTCGTACTGCGACTGACGCATAGGTTGCACTTCAATGGTAAGGTTGTGGAAGTACGGGCGACAGGTATGCAGCACATTCTCAAAGTATTCGGTGCCGCACAATGCCGGAAATTCGCCCGAAACAATCAACAGATTTTCAAACGGGCCGAGGCGACGTATGGCACGACATTCGGCTTCCACCTGTTCCATCGTTAGGATGGTGCGCGTCATGGGATTGGCGTGATTGAAGCCGCAATATACGCAGGCATTGGCGCAGGCATTGGAGACGTACATGGGAATGTACATCGAAATGGTACGTCCGAATTTTTCGAGGGTGAAGCGCTGTGCCAGAGCGGCCATATCCTCGATATAAGGAGCGGCAGCCGGCGAAATCAGAGCCATAAACTCGTCGGGAGTCAAGCGGCGCTGATCGGCGGCAGCCACCGCGAGAGCTGCCTCAACCATCGGCGCTGTGACTGCGTAGGCACGCTTGGTGGTGTCGTCCCAGTCGTATTGGTCGATAATGTCGGCAAATCCGTGGTTGTCGTCCGGTGATATAATTTCTTTGGACATAAATGTATTGTTCAGTTTTATTGAGGGAAAGGTCTTAGGATCCTTAAAAGTCCTTAAAGTCCTTAAGGTCTCTAAGGTCCTTAAGGTCTCTAAAAAACCTAAACCCTAAGGCCTAACACCTATTATTTATCACATTCTTGGTTGACGTTTTGGGATATACGCATGGCGCAGAAGTTGGGGCCGCACATGGTACAGAACTTGTCGTCTGCATCGGGAGCATCGCGACGCGCCTTGACATAGATGTCGCGTGCGCGTTCGGGATCAAGCGACAGATTGAACTGGTCCTTCCAGCGGAATTCAAAACGCGCTTTGCTCAGGGCATTGTCGCGTACCTGAGCTCCGGGGAAACCCTTGGCCAGGTCGGCTGCATGAGCCGCTAATTTGTAGGTAATGACGCCCGTGCGTACATCTTCGAGGTCGGGCAGTGACAGATGCT
>CAVEDT010000154.1:0-4647 GCA_963614475.1 Roseburia faecis | reverse complement strand
TCGTTATAGTGACCACCGATGGTTGACACACCAAGGGCTCGAGTGTGGGCGGCAGCATATCGCGCCATTCGTTGGCCGTGGGAAGGTGTCGGTCCAATTGAGGGCAAGCCTCGATTAGTTCGGGAAGGTTGCCGCACACAAAAGTGGAGATTGCAATGTATCCGCCGGGAAGAAGCACTCGTGCGCATTGTTCGAGGAACGATGTGGGCGAGTTGAACCATTGTATGGTCGAGGACGAGAGAATATAGTATGCCGAGCGTGGCTGGCGGCGGCGTATGGCCACTTCGGCATCGCAGCAACGCGAGATGGCTTTGTCGTAATGTGCGGCGGCGTTCGTATGAGCGATGTCCCAAAGTTCGATACGCGATGCCGGGGAACATTCGCCGGCGTACAAGCGCGTTAGTGCGCCTGTGCCACAGCCTACTTCGAGGATGTCGCCGCAAAGAGCATCTACACCCGCAGCGCTTTTTAGTATTTTGTAGAGCGCTTGCGCGATTTTTTGCTGCACTTGTGCCGAAGCCTCGTTGTAGGTCTCTGCAGCGGCGGCAAAGCGCGTAGCCATAGTGTCTTTATCGACGATATACTCATCGATGATGGATTGCATATCGGGCAGGTGGGCGCCTTCGGTAATTACTGTGGGTGCTTTGCCGCGCCATGCACGCACTTGGTTGGCCGGGGGAAATATTCGGTCGTGACGGCCGATGATTGCCAGGTCCCAGCGGCATACTTGCGGGGCATGGAATATGGTGTGCGTTTCCAGTGCATAGAGCTCGTCGCGCAGCGAGACGATGTCGCGCCGCGGTGCCACTTCGCGGAAGGCGGCGTAATGTTCGGCGTCAAGGCACATACGGCGGTGAAATTTGCGCAAGTTGCCGGCATTAAGTCCTTCGGCTGTGCCGCGATATATTTCGACCGGGATACCGAGAGTGTCGCTTATCGGATCGGGAGTGCCGCAGACGGCTATGGACTTGGTGATACGAGGCAAAATCTCGTGTATGGTCACCGAGGCCGCAAAGACACCCATAGACCAAGCCACGAGGCATATCTCGTCGTAGGACGCCACTACAGACCAATCAAATGTGAGCTGACGATAATCCCATACGATGAGAATGTCGTAGCCGTGTCTGCGTATATGTCTAAAGACGCGCCAATCCATACCCCATCCGGCGTATATAAGGATGAGGCGGTTGTTGTTTTCGCGACTTATGAATTTGTATTGCATCGTGGAGTGGCTGTTGTGGTGGAGTGGCCGGCCGAGACTACATTGGTAAGACGATGTGCAGGTCGTTGCCTCCGAGCTGATTTTGATAGATTTCGTGCACGTTGGTGTTGATACGCATGCACGATGAGGACAGTTGTCCCAGACGGTTGAGCATATCCTGGTCTTTGGTGGCCGTGCGCAGGAAGTGCAGCAGCAGCGCCGTGTCGCGGACCCATGTCGTCTCGCCTAATTCTTTGAGCGTATTATAGCTGTCGGCTGGGTCTTCATTGGCTACGAGTACATCTACCATATTTCCCAGTCGGTCGATAGATGCTTGGCATAGCATAATCATACGAGCCAGCGCGTTGTCATCGAAATCCGTACGACCCAAACGCACAGCGGCGGCGTAATCATCGAGAGTACGTTCGTCGTAATGCGGTGGCTGAGCCAATATTTGCTGCGGAGTGGGCGGAACGCTGTCACGGTCGTCACGTCCGTCGCCGCCCGTGCATAGGCTTGCCGTAACCGCGACAATGGCGGCTACGGCAAGCACTATAACGAGTGTCGCGACGAGTCTTTTGCGCTGTCGCGTAATCATTCGCTGATGAGGTCGTGGCCTGTCATATCGGCGGGCTGGGCCAGACCCATGATATGGAGGATGCTGGGAGCTACGTCTGCCAATATGCCGTCTTTGACCTTAGCCTTGGTGTCGGAAGTGACGTATACAAAGGGTACGGGGTTGAGAGAGTGCGCCGTATTGGGTGTGCCATCGGCGTTGACGGCGTGGTCGGCATTGCCGTGGTCGGCGATGATAATGGCCTCGTAGTCATTGGCTTTGGCTGCCTCGATGACGTCATGTACGCACTTGTCGATAGTCTCTACGGCCTTCTGTATGGCGGTGTATACACCGGTATGGCCTACCATATCACCGTTGGCAAAGTTGACGACGATGAAGTCGTACTTGCCGGTATTGATGGCAGCTACGAGTTTTTCGCTGACTTCGGGAGCGCTCATCTCCGGCTTGAGGTCATAGGTGGCCACTTTGGGCGAGGGTACCAAGATGCGGTCTTCGCCGTCGAAGGGTTGCTCGCGTCCGCCGTTGAAGAAGAAAGTGACGTGTGCATATTTCTCAGTCTCGGCAATGTGCAACTGCTTCTTGCCTTGTTTGGAGAGGTATTCGGCCAAGGTGTCGGGCACGTCCTTCTTGTCAAAGAGGATGTGCACACCCTTGAAGGATGCGTCATAAGGTGTCATGCAGTAGTACTGAAGTCCGGCAATGGTGTGCATACCTTCGTCCGGCATGTCTTGCTGGGTGAGTACTGTGGTAAGCTCCTTGGCGCGGTCGTTGCGATAGTTGAAGAATATGACAACATCGCCTTCCTTGATGGTACCGTCGAAGGTGCTGTTGTTGATGGGCTTGACAAATTCGTCGGTGACATCGGCGTCATAGCTGTCTTGCATTGCCTTGACCATGTCCGTGGCTTGTGTGCCCTTGCCCTGTATCAGCAGGTCGTAGGCTTCCTTGACACGATTCCAGCGCTTGTCGCGGTCCATAGCGTAAAAACGGCCGATGATGCTGGCTATCTTTACCGGACCTCCGGCACAGTGCTCCTGTATGGTCTTGATGTACGATATACCTGAACGCGGGTCGGTGTCACGTCCGTCCATAAAGCAGTGCAGGTATGCTTTTTCGAGACCGTATTCCTTGGCTATATCGCACAGAGCCAAAATATGGTTCAGCGACGAGTGTACGCCACCGGTGCTGGTGAGACCCATGAGGTGCAGAGCGTGTCCGGTTTGTTTGGCGTAGGAATATGCGTTCTTGATTTCGGGATTGTCCATGATGGAGCCGTCGGCGATGGCGCGGTTGATTTTCACCAAGTCTTGATAAACGATGCGTCCGGCACCGATGTTGAGGTGACCCACCTCGCTGTTGCCCATCTGACCGTCAGGCAGTCCGACGTTTTCGCCTGAGGCCTGAAGTTTGGAGTGAGGATATTTTTGAATGAGGCTGTCCCAATAGGGTTTGGGCGTCTCGTATATAGCGTTGCTGTGGTCGTGGGGACCGATGCCCCAGCCGTCCAAAATCATCAGTAGTGCTTTCTTTGCCATAGTCTTTTGAAGTATGTTGTGTGTCGTTATATTTTCAGTGTGTTTTCGAGATTGTGTGTCTTTGACCGTAAGGTCGTTTAGACACTACAAAGGTACGAATATATCGTCATACTTGCAAAAGTTGTGCCACGTGGCCGGTTAGAGGCGGCCTGTCGTATGCTATGGTTCGGGGCGGCTCGATTGACGATGTCGTGATGACGTCTGAAATGAGTAAAAAGACGTGTCCGGCGGCGCTAAGCCGGTTTCAGATAGATGCTATAGCTTATAGCGAGCTTTGCGTCTTGGGACGTATTTCGTGTGCAGAGATTTCGTATGGGACGGCGGTGATTAGGTGGCTGAGAATTTTCTCGCGGTCAAGACGATAGATCTTCAACGCAGACGATACCGGATAGGCTGCGAAGTCGGCATCTACAACAGCGAAGTACAACTCAAAGCAGTCTACGGCGTGTCTTACGCCGTTGTAGAAACGCATTATGCCGTCAAAAGTACGGGGCAACAGCTTGAATCCCCAGCCCTTGGCATCGCGCATAACCGCAATCATACATTTGCGCGTCGTGGTTGGCGCGTTTTTGTGTCCGTTGTCGGCGGCAGCCTGATTCTCTGTCGTTTCGGTATGGCTGCCGTCATTGGCCGTCGGCTTGTAGGATATGGTTATGTTGCGTTTGTGTGCGGCGTTGATGCTGTTCATGAGTGCGCGGTACAACGGCCCGTGGTGTGAGGTGTCTGCCAGATTATGCATATTGATAAACAAGTGTATCATCTCGTGTATGACCGTGTCTTCGGCCTGACGGCGTGAGAGATTGTGCGCAGTGCTGAAACATAGATAGAAGTCATCGTCGGCATGTCGCCCTTGGCGGTGTATATTGCCGTTGCGTGGTGCGCACTTGCCTACGAAGGTACGTGCCGTACTCAGTCGAAACGGGACCTTTGGCAGGCGTCCGCCGAAAATCTGCAGGTTGAACTTATTGTACGTTTGTTCAACGAATTCGAGAGTGTAATGCATTGGCTTTATCCTATATGTTCAGCAGGTTGGATATCATTATGATAATTATGCAGGCAGGCGAGATGACGCGTATGGCGAAGATGACCAGCGAAGCCATTACGGAGCGTTGTGTCGAGCCATAGCCCAATTGATTGCGCATCAGGCCTTTTGGCGCAAACCAGCCCATGTATATGCAAGTAATCAGTGCCACAACCGGCAGCATAATGTCGGATGTGAGGTTGTCCAAGAATTCGAAGATGCTCTGACCCATAATACTGATCCACGACAGCGACCCGAAGGACATGGCGCATATCGCGGCGCACACGGCTATGGGCAGCATCGTCACCAGTAC
>CAVEDT010000153.1:0-4659 GCA_963614475.1 Roseburia faecis | reverse complement strand
CGTTAGGGGTTAAGCAGGCTCGCAGAAAACAATCGGATGACCGATTTATTGCCGGCGAAAAGTGTCCAGATATGCCGCCGCATCGGACAAGTCGATACGAGGGCAATCCGCCAAGTCCTCGGGCAAATCCGCCCGACTGTCGGCGACCACCACGTCCACCCCACCCCAATGATAGCGAAGGTCGGCCACGGCGCGCATATACGCCGAAGCATCTCCACGCAGACACGGATAGCACCGCGCACCGCACATCTGAGCCAATGTCGTGCCGCGCCGCCGCGCATCTCCCACGGCCGTAAAAGCCGTGCGACAGCCTGCGGCACGGAACACACGTACCGCAGCGTCCACCGCCTCGTAGTCCTCAGAGGCTACAAACACGCGCAGATGACACAGAGCTTCGCAGCCGAAAGTCGTCGCAAGACGCGCATCGGCATTGCAGCGCCGCGGCGCCGGACGCCCGTGTTCCTCCATTTTTCGTTCAAGGTAATTGTCTGCCATAATTCAGAGGGTCGGTATAAATATCGGTGAGTCTTTTTTTGTTGTTGTCCTTGTCTCAGATACACTTTTTTCTGTTTGGGGAGGGAAAGCGTCTTTTTCAGGCACATAAGCCTATGCCTTGCCACCGCCCGCGGCTATATATAAATGCGCATCAGATATATATATGTATATATGCATAAATGCGCATCGCGGACTCCGTCGTATGGCGTAAGTGTGCCGCGTCGGGAGTCCGCGATAGCTTTATACAGCTGTGTGTCAGCGAACTATCAGCAGGTGATAATTCTTCTTGCCGCGCTGTACCAGCATATACTTGCCGGCCAGCAACATTTCGTCGGTGATAGGAGCATAGACGTCGGCCACCTTTTCCTTATTGACGGACACGCCGCCACCCTGGGCCAACTTGCGCATCTCGCCCTTGCTGGCAAAGAAATGAGCTTCATCCACCAGGATATCAGCCAGTTTGGCGCCTACGGCCTGTTCGCGCGAGACTTCCATCGAGGGAACGCCTTCCATCACTTCGAGCAGCGTGGCTTCGTCGAGGTTGTGCAGCGCATCGGCGGTATTGTTGCCGAAGAGAATGCGAGAGGCTTCGACAGCGGCTTCGTAGTCTTCGGCCGAGTGTACCATCGTGGTTACTTCCTGAGCCAGACGCTTTTGCAGCGGACGTGCGCCGGGATTTTCCTGCTGCTGACGGCACAGGTCTTCGACCTCTTCCTGCGACAGCGAGGTGAAAATCTTGATATACTTGGCGGCATCGTCATCGCTGACATTGAGCCAGAATTGATAGAACTTGTACGGCGAAGTGTAGCGGCGGTCAAGCCATACATTGCCGCTCTCGGTCTTGCCAAACTTGCCGCCGTCGGCCTTCGTAATCAGTGGGCAAGTGATGGCCCACGCATCCTCGGCGCCGTCGATACGGCGTATCAACTCGGTACCCGTGGTCATATTGCCCCATTGGTCCGAGCCGCCCAACTGGACTTTGCAGCCCAAAGTGCGGTACAGGTTGAGGAAGTCGTAGCCTTGCAGCAATTGGTACGAGAACTCCGTAAAGGACATACCCTCGCGCGAATCGCCGCTCAGGCGCTTCTTGACGCTGTCCTTGGCCATCATGTAATTGACGGTGATGTGCTTGCCAATGTCGCGGATAAACTCGAGGAAGCCGAAGTTCTTCATCCAGTCGTAATTGTTGACCAAAACAGCGGCATTGGGCGCATCGCTGTCAAAGTCGAGGAAATGCGACAACTGTGCCTTGATGGCTTCCTGGTTGTGACGCAGGGTTACTTCATCGATAAGTTTGCGCTCCTGGCTCTTCATGCTCGGGTCGCCGATCATACCGGTTGCGCCGCCTATCAGGGCCACCGGACGGTGTCCCGAACGCTGGAAGTGGCGCAACATCATCACGCCTACAAGGTGACCTATGTGCAACGAATCGGCAGTCGGGTCTATGCCCAAGTATGCCGTAGTCATCTCTTTGTTCAGTTGGTCTTCGACGCCGGGCATCATCGTGTGAATCATGCCGCGCCACGTCAATTCTTTAATAAAGTCCATTGGTATATTGCTTGTATTTAATTATTTGCTAAATGTCGAAGCTGTCGAAGCGATGTATCACGCCAGACGAGCGAGGGCGGCGGCGATACGGCGCATAGCCTCGCGCAGATTGTCGTCCGAGGTGGCGTAGCTCAAGCGTATGTACCCCGGGGCGCTGAAAGCCGCGCCGTCCACCGTGGCCACGTGCGCCTCGTGCAGCAGGTACATGGCCAGGGCACCGCTGTCGGCGATGACACTGCCGTCAGGCGCCTTGCGGCCTATGTATGCCGACACTTCGGGGAAGAGGTAGAACGCTCCCTGGGGCTCGTTGACACGCAGCCCGGGGATGGCACGCGCCATCTCCACCACCAAGTCGCGACGGCGACGGAAAGCGGCGCACATCTCGGCCACGCAGTCCTGCGGCCCTTCGTAGGCGGCCTCGGCAGCCTTCTGCGCTATGGAGGACGCTCCGGACGTATACTGACCCTGCAACTTGGTCACGTCCTTGGCCACCCACAGCGGAGCGGCGCAATATCCTATACGCCAGCCGGTCATGGCATAAGCCTTGGACACGCCGTTGATGACCACTACGCGATCGCGAAGCTCGTCAAAAGATGCCAGCGACGTAAAGCCTCCCGCAAAATTGATGTGCTCGTAGATTTCGTCCGAGATGACGATGATGCGCTCGTGACGTACGATGACGTCCACCAGGGCCTGCAGCTCGTCACGCGTGTACACGCTGCCCGTAGGATTGGACGGCGAGCACAACAGCACGATGCGCGTACGCTCGGTGATAGCGGCTTCCAACTGAGCCGGCGTCACCTTGAAATCGGTATCTATACCCGCCGGAACCGTCACCACGGTGGCACGGGACATCTTCACCATCTCTATGTAGCTGACCCACGCCGGAGTGGGTATCACCACTTCGTCTCCGGGGTTGGCTATGGCCAGAATGCTGTTGCACAGCGCCTGCTTGGCGCCATTGCCCACAACGATCTGCTCGGGAGCAAAGGTCACGCCGTTTTCGCGCTCAAGCTTGGCGCTGACGGCACGACGCAGCGACATATAGCCCGGCACCGGCGAATAGAAACTGAAATTGGCGTCCACGGCCGCCTTGGCCGCGTCCTTGATATGCTGCGGTGTATAGAAGTCCGGTTCGCCGACGCTCAAGTTGATTACATCCACTCCTCGGGCACGCAATTCGGCACTCTTTTGGGACATCGCCAAGGTCTGAGACTGGGCAAGCGACTGCACCAGCAACGACGGTTCTTGCTTCATAACTCTATGTTTTATATCGTGTTAGTATTCGGAATATCTTTCTATAGTCTCTCTCGGGAAAACACCTACGCGTGCGCAGGCTCTCCCGCGCATACGTATATACTTCGGGCAAAGGTACGAAATCTTTGCCGATCCCGCAAAGTCTGCCGAAAGTCAGCCGAAAGACGGCCGTACAAACCGCCGAAAGTCAGCCGTACAAGCCGTACAGCAAGCCGCCGCTTGCCGAGCCCGCGATTTTCGTATACGCCTGATACTCTTGACGATGCCCCCTTCTACTCCCAAAAAACCGGCCATTTGACCGCTTTTTTGGAATAGAAGCGCCCGACAGCACGCTCCTTCTCCACTGTACAAGACTGAAATAAAGTCACATATTTAGCAGTTCGGGCTTTAACAGAAAATCAATAAGTCCGATAGTGACAATTCCCTCTTCGTTTCGTTTGGGGCTGATGTAGTCCTTTACGATGATGATTTTTTTGAAAGCATCTTTAAGGTTTAGCAACGACTGTGACTCTTGACGTTCCTTAGCATCGGTCGGCATCGCAAACGCCGATTGAATATAATAGCGTTGGCTGCCTTGATTGGCGACAAAATCCACTTCGTATTGCTTGCGAACCCTTCGGCCTTCTTTGTCTGTAATGCGACATTCGACTACTCCGACATCTACCTTAAAACCACGGATTTTCAGCTCATTGTAGATGATATTCTCCATGATATGGTTCTCCTCCTGTTGTCTGAAGTCAAGAATGGCATTACGTATGCCCACGTCCGTGAAGTAATACTTTGACAAAGTGTTTATGTATTTCTTCCCCTTGATGTCATAACGAATAGCCTTTTCCACCAGAAACGAATCGCAGATATATGCCAAGTAGTTATCTATAGTCTTGTTGGACAACGTTGTCTTTTTCAGACTATTGAATGTATTTGCCAGCTTATTGGGGTTGGTAGGCGACCCTATGGCCGATGCAACAACTTGCAATAGCTCCATTAGTTCGGGCTCGCCTCTGAGCTTGTATCTTTCGACTATATCATTGACGTAAACCGTCGAATACAATTCTTTGAGATAATCTATTTTCTTCTTTGGCGTTCCCAATGTCAGGACATGCGGAAGGCCGCCATAAGTATAATAATCCGCCCATGCCTCGATAGGGTGTCGGTTGTCGACGGACATAAACTCGGCAAACGACAGAGGATATACGTGGATTTGATCGCCACGACCCCTGAACTCCGTGATTATATCCGAGGATAAAAAACGCGAATTGCTTCCCGTCACATATACATCGGCGTTCTCGATTTTGAGGTAGCTATTGAGCACGTCTTCAAACTCCGGCACATGCTGGACCTCATCCAATAGTATATAGT
>CAVEDT010000152.1:0-4670 GCA_963614475.1 Roseburia faecis | reverse complement strand
GTCCCAGGTCTTACGGTCGCTGTCACCGTGCGAGAAATAGATGTTGGCACCACCTTCAGCGGTGATAAACCAATTGTCTTTGAAACGGTTGAAGAGGTAGCCTTGGCTGGGATCTTCCACGTAGGTGATCTCCTGCTGTGCAGCCTCTTGTGCCCATGCGGAGGCGCTGAAAAGGCCGGCGCATGCGATAGCTAATAGCGTAGCTTTTTTCATTGAGGTTGAGGTTTTATGGTTTGTTTTATGTTGTATTTATATATTCGTTGTTTGTTGGGAAATAGCATTCTGAGTACAATGCTTGTTTCAAGCCGCTAAGTTAGTCATTTTTTTTGAATTAGGCTTAATAAATTTTAATAAAAGCGCTGAAGGGCTTTGCCTTTGCTCTTTTTGAGAGCTTTTTTCTATGTGTTCGGGCGGTTGAAACGGCGTTTGTCGGGTGTTATGACCGTTTTTTTTTAGAGGAGAAGAGGGCGAATCGGGAGATGATGGACCCCCCTGGGGGGGATGGAAATCATCTGCCGTCATCGGCTACCGTCGGGTGTCAGTGAAATGTGTCGGAGAGTTTTTGCACCGGCGGACCGATGGTGGGATTGCGCGGACCCCAATCGCTTTTGGAGCGCAATAGTTCGTAGAGTATTCCTCCGACATCGATGCCGATGGGCTGTCCGCCGAGCATGAAGTACGGTTCGAGTATGGGACGTGTCTCCCATTGGCCCGAGAGCATCGAGCGTTCGCTGCGCACGCCCATACGCACGCCCCATTTGCGGGCAAAGCGGTAGTCGAGAAATGCTCCTATGGAGGGAGTGTCGTAAAATCCGGCCAAAGCCGGCTGCGGCAGGCCGCCGGAGGTGGAGTATCCGCCGAAGGCCGTAATGCTCCATTGATCGTTGAAGCGGTAGGTGGCATCGCCGCCGAAATTCCATCGGGTGTCCAGACCGCGGAAGTATCCGTATTTGGATGCGCCGCCGTAGAGGTGCAGTGACAGCGCTCCGAAGTTTTGACGGAAATTGAGAGCGCCCGATTCGATGCCCATAGCTCCCGGCAATGATGTCGATGTGCCGGAGGCGTATATCGAGCCTGTGTCCCAGGTGTATATTGGTGCAATGCCGGGAGTGAAGGGATAGGCTCGGTAGGTGTACGCAGCCGGGTTGACGGGCGGCAGTTGGCGATCTATAGGGGCGCGTCGGTCGTAGGCGGCGTTGCTTATGGCTTCGGACTGAGACGGCAGGACGGTGGCTGCGAGAATATGGTCGGCGGTGTCGACAGGTGTTGTCATCGGGACGCGAGGCATACGTACGCTATCCGGCAATTCGCTGTCGGCGTATGTCGGTATGGCTGTCGCCAGTGTGGCTAATATGATTGCTGTCAGGGACCCGAGTTTCATTGAGCGATGTCGTAGGTTACGTGTGTATGCGAGTGCTGCAAAGTTAGATATTTTTCGTGAAACGCCGACATTTTGTGCTGCAAATTCCGGAAATTCGGTGTCTGATGTGTCTGTAATGAATACGACAGCGGACGAACGGCGTTTCTGTTGCCGTCCGTCCGCTGTCGCGTTTCCGTGAATGTGGTGTCAGAGCTTGCTGACGATGTCGCGCGTGTCGCGCGCAATCATCAGTTCCTCGTCGGTGGGTACGACGACGACCTTGACGGCCGAGTCGTCTGTGGAGAGGACTGTCTCGGTGCCGCGAGTGCGGGCGTTGAGTTCTTCATCGATTTTGACGCCCATGAATGCCAAGGGACGGCATACGTCGGCGCGTAGTCCGGTCTGGTTTTCGCCTACGCCGCCGGTGAATACAATGATGTCTACGCCACCCATCTCGGCTGCGTATGCGCCGATGTACTTGATGATGCGTTGCTGGTAGATGTCCAGGGCCAGGATGGCGCGGGGATTGCCTTCGCTGACGGCCTTTTCGAGTTCGCGCATATCGGAGCTGACGCCGCTGACGCCTTGAACGCCGGATTCCTTATTGATGATGCGCTGGAGGTCGGCGGCTGTATATCCGTGCTTTTCCATCAGGAATGTCAGGACGCCGGGGTCTACATCGCCCACGCGCGTACCCATCATGAGGCCTTCGGTAGGGGTCAGACCCATAGAGGTGTCCACGCTCTTGCCGTGGTCTACGGCAGTGATGCTGCCGCCGTTGCCTATATGGCATGTGATGATGCGTTTGTCGGCGATGTCGCAGCCCAGAATCTGGCATACTCGCTGGCTGACATAGCGGTGGCTGGTGCCGTGGAAGCCATATCGACGCACGCCGTCTTCCTCGTAGAAGCGATAGGGCAGGGGATAGATGTACGACTTGGCGGGCATCGTCTGGTGGAATGCGGTGTCGAAGACGCCTACCTGAGGCACGTCGGGCAGTATGGACTCGACGGCTTCGACGCCGGTCATATTGGCGGGGTTGTGCAGCGGAGCCAGGACATAACATTGGCGTACCATGTCTTTGACGGCTTCGTCGATGAGGACGCTCTTGTTGAATTTTTCGCCGCCGTGTACCAGGCGGTGACCTACAGCCTGAATTTGGCTATAGTCTTTGATGCATCCTTCGCCGGGGTCGGTGAGCAGGTCGAGTATGGCCTTGACCGAGCCTTTGTGGTCTGCGTGGCCTAATTGGCGTATGCTTTTGCCGCCTTCACTGTTGCGGTATTTGAGGAATGTGTCGGCCAGTCCGACTTTTTCGACGCCGCCTTCGGCGAGAGCTGTTTCGGTGTCGGTGTCTATGAGTTTGTACTTGACGGATGACGATCCGCAGTTGAGCACTAATATAAGCATAGTTGTATGTATTGAGTGGTGGCGGTTCGGGGACCGTCGCGGTGTGCGCAGATCCCGGCTCGCGAGTGTGGTTTATTGTCGTTTCAGTCCTATGGCCTGGTTGCAGGTAATGATTATTGTCTTGTAGATGTCTTCGGGGAAGCATCCGCGCGAAAGGTCGTTGACCGGAGCGGCGAGGCCTTGGAGAATAGGGCCTACGGCTTGTACTCCGCCGAGACGTTGTACCAATTTGTAGCAAATGTTGCCGACGCTCAGGTTGGGGAATACCAATACGTTGGCTCGTCCGCTCAGGGGCGATCCGGGAGCTTTGGAAGCGGCCACTCCGGGGACTATGGCTGCATCGGCTTGCAGTTCGCCGTCTATTATCAGTTCGGGCGCCATCTGTCGGGCAAGAGCTGTGGCTTCGATGACTTTGTCCGCGGCCGGGTCATGGGCGCTGCCTTTGGTGGAGAAGGACAGCATGGCTACGCGCGGAGTGATGCCGGCTACATCGCGAGCGGTGGCGGCGGTGCTGACGGCTATATCGGCCAGTTGTTCGGCATCGGGTTCGGGCACTACGGCGCAGTCTGCAAATACCATGATGCCGTCTGTGCCGAAAGGCGAGCCCTCGGGCAGCAGCATCACAAATGCTCCGGACACCACCTTGATGCCCTTGCGTGTCTTGATGACCTGGAAGGCTGCACGCAGCACGTTGGCTGTGGTGTTCATGGCTCCGGCCACCTGCCCGTCTGCATCACCGGCCTTCACCATAAGGCAGCCGAGGTACAGCGGATTGGCTGTCGTCAGTCGGGATTCCTCTTCGGTCATGCCCTTGGAACGGCGCAGCTCCAGCAGCAGTGGCGCGTATCGGTCGATGACGGCTTCGTCGGCGGGATTGACGATGGTCGCTTGCGAAATTTCGGGGAGGTTCATCTCGGTGGCCATACGGTGTATCTCGGCCGGGTCGCCGATAAGGATGATGTCGGCCAAGGCGTCGGCGATGATGCGATTGGCGGCATTGAGAGTGCGCGGTTCGGTACCCTCGGGGAGCACTATGCGCTGGCGATGTGTGCGAGCGTTGCTTGTGAGTTTTTCAAACAGTGTCATGATGACGTATGTATGTTTTGGTTTGAACGGATTTGCTTTTGCTATGCTGTTGCAAAGGTACGAATTTTCTTCCGTATAGTGTCTATCGAGGTTGTAGCGTCTCCGGTTATACGTAGCACACCTCTGCCACAACGTTCTGTGGCAGAGGTGTATTGCTTGCGTTAGGGCGTAAATAGCACTATCCGATACTTGTGTACTATACGCCGTTTTTTGTAAAGGCTACTCAATGCAGCACCTTGGTGCAGCGGCGAGTGCCGTCGCTGTAGACGTCCGTGCGGATGGTGATGCCGCGCTCGGCCGGCGCTTCGAGACGTCTGCCGTACAAGTCGTAATACTCGGTAGCAACGACTTGAGCATCGTCCGCCGTCACGTCATTCACGCCGTCCTTGATGGGCAAGATGTTCTTGAACTCTTTCCATTCCGGAGCGGCCTTGTATGCCTCGATAGCTTCTTCGGGCACGTACAACGTGGCGCGGTCGTACATGTCGTAGCCGTGATAGAGGCCAAAGGCACCGCCACTTGTCTCCGGCGGAACGGTGTATTCGCAAGTAATCTTTTTTATAGATGGAGAATTCGGACAGATAGCCGAACCAAGATACGGAGAGACGCCTTCGATTTTGGACTTTGTAATTTTGAGGCTCTCCAACTCGCGTGCATCTATTGCAAGCATACCGAGTTGTACCGACCCCGGAATTATAAGCTCTGTGTTATGGCATGTTATCAATGTTTTTCCGAGAATTTGAGTCCCAAGAACCTGTGCTCCGTCCTCTATGACAAGCTTTTCGGCTTCGATGCCGGCAGCGGCCGAAACAAC
>CAVEDT010000151.1:0-4675 GCA_963614475.1 Roseburia faecis | reverse complement strand
GTATAGGGCTATATCTGTGCCGAAATCGAGTGCGTCCAGCCCGCCGAGGTCCTCAACGACTATGGCCGTACCATCGGTTTGTCCTACCAGCCCGTTGACTTCGGCGTGTCCGCGGCCGCCGTAAATGACTATCTGTAAGGCCTTGCCCTGACGCCGTGCCTCGTCGTAATCGTGCTTGATGCGTTGCTGCAGTCGCAGCACCACGGGGCAGGTGGCATCGATGAGCGTAATGCCGCGCTCGGCGGCGGTGGCGTAGGTCGCCGGCGGCTCGCCGTGGGCACGCAGCAGTACGCGCACATCGTGCAGCCGTGACAGCTCGTCGTGCGTGATTGTCTGCAGCCCGGCCCGGCGCAAGCGCTCGACTTCCATACTGTTGTGCACGATGTCACCCAGGCAGTAAAGTCGACATGCCGGCTGGCGGCGCAGTTCTTCCTCGGCTTTGGCTATGGCGTTGACTACTCCGAAGCAAAAGCCCGAGCTGGCATCTATTTCGATTTGTGGCATCATCGGTCCAATACCCGGCGTACCAGTTCCTTGAGTCGGTCCAACTGCTGTTGAGGCGTCATGTCGCTGTTGTCCAGGTCGATGGCATCGTTGGCACGTCGCAACGGGCTGACGGCACGGGTCTCGTCCTGATGGTCGCGACTGCGGACATTTGCCAGTACGGCCTCGTAGGTGTCGGCTGTATCGCCCTTTTGTTTCAGTTCGAGGTAGCGACGCATCGCGCGTGTCTCGGCGGGAGCGTTGACGAAGACCTTGAGCTCGGCGTCCGGGAATACAGTGGTGCCGATGTCGCGACCGTCCATGACTATGCCGCGGCGTTGGCCCATAGCTTGCTGCATGGCTGTCAGGCGTGTACGTACGCTCGGAATGGCCGAGACGGCCGAGACGGCGTTGGACACGCGCAGGGTGCGTATCTCGCTTTCGACGTCTGCGCCGTTGAGCATGGTGTGCTGGCTGCCGTCGGCTTGGACGGCAAAGTCGATGTCGATATGCGGCAATGCCTGCTCCAAGGCGGGGCGGTCGATGTGCCCCTCGGCGTCAATCATACCGTGGTCGAGGGCGTACAGCGCCACCGAACGGTACATTGCGCCCGAATCGACGTAGCGGTAGCCCATAGCTGCGGCCAGAGCCTTGGCCATGGTACTCTTGCCCGAAGACGAATACCCGTCGATGGCGACGATAATGGGCTTGTGGTGTATCTCTTTGTCTGTGAAGTTCATTGGATATAATTGTTGTGCCCCGTTCTCGGGGGCCGGTAGTCTGAATATTGTAATGCCTTTCGGCGGCTAAAGCCTTTTCTCAGGGCTTTTAAGATCCTTAGCAACCTTAAAGACCTTAAAGGCCTTTAGCGACCTTAATCGGGCAGGGTGGGGCGCTGTGCCCCGGAGGCCGTCACGGCCGCTTGCGCACGGGCGCTTAAAGCAGGTCGCGCAGGTTGCACGAGATGTTTAGCATCAGGGTGGTTGCTCCCGTGTGCGGCTGCGCAAGGGCGATACCCACGCCGAAGGCTTTGACGCGGATACCTCCCGCAATCGAAAATCCGGAAACAAAGCTGCGCGAATATGTACTCATATCCGTACGTGTCTTGTAGTTATAGCCTATGCCCAAGTACCAATTAGGACTGGACACAAGGTCGGCGCCGAAAACCAAGTGCCTGAAAAGGTTGCTGCCAAAACTGTCCTTGCGCTTGAATTCGCCCGTTTCGGTGCCGTCGCCGCTCTCGTAATAGGGCATGTGCCATTTGGTTAAGTTCCAGGCTGTTACCGAAAAACGTATGGGCAGCGAGCCGAAAGTCTGGGACCATCCCAAGCGCAGGTCTATGGGCAGTCGGTCGTAACTGTTGTCGAATTTCTTAACCTGGCCGCCGAGATTGGCTGCTACAAAGGACAGCGACAGGTCTTTTTCGTCATTATAATAGTTGATACCCAGGTCGGTGGCAAGTGCCATGGCCGTGTATCCGGCGTATGCGCTGTACAGAAACTTGACGTTGATGCCGCCGCGCAGCCTATCGGTGATGTCGTACGAGTACTGGCCGCTGAAGCTCACATCCTGAGCCGAGAAAGTTCCGGAGATATTGCCTGATTCGTCGGTTTCTTTCATCGAGCCGTAGCCATTGTACTGTATGGCTGCGCCCCAGGTGCCGTGAGCACCTACTTTCTGGCCGTAGCGCAGCCCGGCAAAATTGGCTCCGCCTATGTATCGCATGTAATTCAGCGCCAATTGGCCGCTCATCTCCTGCCCGAGCAAGGCGGGGTTCTGGTCGGTGGTCATGATGTCGTCGTCCACCAGCGAGATGTTCATCCCGCCAAGGCCGTAAATCTTTGAGGACGATGTGACATTGAGAAAGCTGTACGACTGGTCGCCGTCACGTCCGAAGGCGCATAAAGTTGTGGCGCACAGCATTATCGCAGCCACGGCGCGGTGCAAAGCCGCAGCCCGCACGCAGCGCTCGATACTATTATATATATAGGTGCCGATGGCTCCCTTTGAATACTTGTCTCGGTTCAGCATATCTGTCAAATCTGGGGGCAAAATTACGCATCTTTTGTTTAATGCCAAAGTTCCCCTCTATATTTAACGGCAAAACACCCCTCATTATTATATAGTCGATGCAATTGCTGCTGTATATAGCATATAGTCGATTGCTGCTGTCGGTCCGCATCCTCCTTCGCCGCTTTCGCTATAACCGTAGCCGCCAAGCCCATCCAAGCCTCTTTAAAGCCCCCCAATCCGACCTCTATTCTTAAGGTCGGCACCCCTTAGTCTCCCCCGGTTCTTGCACCTGTCCTCACCGTCCCTAAGGTCTTTAAAGTCCATAAGGTCCCTAAGGTCCCTAAGGCCTTTAAAGTCCCTAAGGTTTAAAGTCCCTATCCACGCCTCGCGCCCTTACGCGCAGCCCGATTTCAGAATACCATTCGGCGCAGCCCAATTGCACATTCCACATTCCACATTAAAAAAGGGGGGTATGCCGCTATGCGTTGCGACACAACCCCCTCACATTGAAATTATAGAGTTACTATATCTTTGTTGTCGAGATGTTTACTTGATCAGGACTTTGGTGGCTCGGCTGCCCTGACGGCGGATGTATAGGCCGGGAGCGGGAGTCTCGACACGCACGCCTTGCAGGTTGAAGTACTCGACAGGTGCATCGGCGTCGTTACCGTCGACGGTGATGTCGCTGACGCCGCCCATGTTCACGTAATTAGAGAATTCCTTGCGCAGGAACGGCTCCTGCTCATCGCCGTAGAAGCTCTTTTGGCTCTCGGTATATACCAACGGATAGCCGTAAGTGGCATCATACTCGACGACGCCGGTCTGATGCTCAACCTCGTTGGTCATGCCATAGTACGTCATGGTCAGGAGACCCTCGAGGAGGTTGCCGTAAGCATCGCGAGTGATGGACTCGAAGCTGCCGCTGACGCTGGGTTCATCGCTGCCCTCCGAGTAGGTGGTTGTGCTTTCCTTGATGGAGAAGCTGTTGTAGGGGTTGATTTCACGCCACTCGGTGATTACGACATTGCGGTCGCCCCAGTACGGGTCAATGCTTTCGTCGGTGGTGGTATAGTCCTTTTCGCCCGGGCCGTAGACAACTTTCACCGTGCCGGTTTCCTTGCCGTCGGAGATATGGCTGGCGCTGAGGATGCGGTTGGCTCCCTGGTAAAGCGCGCCACCGTTGAGTATCTGATTATTGCAGTCTTTCCAGACGATATTTCCCAGTGTCGAGCCTTGGCTCCACTCATACTCGCCCGTCTCCCAGTTTTCGCCGTAGCTGTAAGAGGTGATTGTCGCCGGTTTATTGTCATCGCCGTACGTAATCACGCTCTTGGATGTCGGGACGTATCCGCCCATGACATCCCAGTCGGAGCGAAGCACCTCAGTTACACGACCTTGCGCATCGCGTGTCACGTCGTATTTGTACGAAGATTTGTCCTGCACCCATGCGCCGTCGCTCTTCACAAAACGGGTGTAAGAAGTGATAAACGTAGGCACTACGGCATCGTAAGTGAACTCGAATTTCGACGTCTCGGTCATCGCGTCGAGGCTGTTGCCACTCTTGCTCAGACCTGTAAGACGTTGTCCGTCTTCGTTGTAGGTGTACTCGTCACGCGTGTATCGTGCCGTGGTCGACTCGGAAGTCCAGTTGAGGTCCTCGCTGACATCCGTCAAGATCTTGCCCTGACGATTGTAGGTGGTTGTGTAACGACGGTCGTTGTTCCAGGCACCGTCCTTGATGCTGGAATAGAGCTGTGACCCCGGACACCATATAGGCGCTTCGGTGGCGGCGTCGCCTGCATCGGCGGCGTAACGTGCCTTGAGTCTGCCTGTTGCATTGTCCGCTGCATAAGCGCTGACACCCATCAAGCCCAAAGCTAAGACGATTTGAAATCTTTTCATAACTGAAAAAAGTAGCTGAAAAATTATTTAACAGAAAAAATTGTGTACCTATTCGGGTCGTTTCGACTACTGCAAATGTACGCACTATTTTCTATTTGTGATGTCATTACACGATTACATTTTACATACAATTGTCAAGCAATAAGCCGCACTTCGGTCGCACGGGGTCATAATACCTCGCCTTGCACGTTCAAGTCGACTTCCATCATTTGCATTTTTATCCACCCCCATGTTTTGCGCTATTATATATTTTGCTCTATTGTATATATAGTTGCTA
>CAVEDT010000150.1:1287-4689 GCA_963614475.1 Roseburia faecis | reverse complement strand
CACCTATGTGTGCCATTTTCCAACCAGGGCCTATCCTCGAGCGAATTTGACTGAGAGCGCATACCAAAAGACCATTGTCCAAAAATATAATTGTCCCTGACATTGCTATTCGGAATAAGAACGCTACTTTTGCGGTGTAAAATTTGATATCAGTATCAGATTTAGTCTCTTAAAAGCAATTTAACGATTGCATAACCAACAAATTATCTTTTACAGCATTAGACTCACACAAAATCATTAGAAATATTCACTAACATTAATCTCCAATGAAACAATCCGATCCAATAAGAATTGACGGCATCTACTATCGCCTGAACCACGGCAATAAAACCGCCGAAGTAACGCACAGTAACGGCGACAAATACGCCGGCTCCATTGTTATACCACAAAGCATCTGCCTTGACGGCGAATTATACACAGTCATCACCATAGGCGAGTCTGCATTCAAGGACTGTTCAGAGTTGACATCTGTGATTATCCCAAATACAGTTATCACCATTAACGAATTCGCTTTCTGCCACTCAGGGCTCACTTCTGTGACTATTCCAGACTCCGTTAAAACTATCGAAAGTGCCGCTTTCGATAGCTGCTCAGGGTTGAAATCTATCATTATTCCAAACTCAGTTACGGTTATCGGCGTCATCGCTTTCAATTGGTGCACAGGGCTTAAATCCATTGAAATACCAAACTCAGTTACGAATATCGGTTTCGGCGCTTTCAGCGGCTGTTCAGGACTGACTTCAATCACAATTCCTAAATCTGTCGTATCCATCGGCTATAGCGCTTTTACCAGATGTTCCGCAATGACGACCATAACAGTAGAACAAGGCAATAGATATTACGATTCTCGAAACGATTGCAATGCAATAATCAAATCTTCAACAAACGAATTGATTGCAGGATGTAAAAACAGCGTTATACCAGACTCGGTCGTCTCCATTGGCAAATTCGCTTTCAGCGAATGTTCGGGAGAATCTGTGGTTATCCCTAATTCCGTCACACGGATCAACCGTTTTGCCTTCTTATTCTGCGTAGAAATGACAACCGTAACCATTCCAAGTTCTGTCGTTTTTATCGAAGATCTGGCCTTTGAACAATGTACAGGACTTGTTGAGATCAGATGTTTAGCTATCGAGCCACCAACTTGCGGCCGTTCAGACGTTTTCCTTGAGGTAGACAAGAGCAAGTGCCGTCTATTCGTCCCCAAGGAATCCATCGACAAGTATAAGGCGGCGGAAGGCTGGAAAGACTTCACGCATATCTCAGCTATAGAGGATATGGACGAGGAGAAGTGATGCGGACGCGCCCCGGCTTTTGGTGGTAGCCGGGGCGCGTTCGTGTATGTGGGGGATGATGTGTATTACTTGGCTGTAGCGAAGGGCATGGTGTGAGTGGCGGCGTAGGCGGGGTCGAAGATCATGTTGAGGATGTGGGCAAGGCGCAGGCCACCGCGCAGCAATTGAACTTCGATGATGGGAGCGGCCCATGCCTGGTCGTTGTAGGAGAGCTTTGTGCCTTCGGGATACTTCTTGTAAATATCAGCGGCATAAGCCATTGTCTGCTTGGCCCAGTCGTCGAGAGTGCCGGCAATGACAGCGGCTTGCTCGTCGGCGGACAGGCGGTCGAGTTGCTGCTGCCATTCGGTGTAACTCCATTTGTGGGCACCGTCTACCAAGGCATTATCCCAGATGGAATGTAGCTTGTTGTCTCGACCGAAGTACTTGACCGTTATGCGATTGCCGCCGAGGTCGGTAGCATGTCCTATGTGCATGGGCTGGTGCAGGTCGCCCACCACGTGTACCAAAATCTTGAGTGCCAAAGCCGGGTCGGGACATTTGGTGACGCCGGTAAGGCTCTCGATTTGGCCGCGTATGGCGGTGACGGCATCGCCCGAGGGATTGGCCGGAGCCTCTTCGTAGCGTACTCCTTCATCGATGTTTTTGTAGTGCCAGGTCTTGGTGTATGCATACGGCTGTGTATGGCTGGCGTTGTCCAACCAGTTGGCCCAATAGACAATGGACTTGCCGTTAAGTATATCATTGATGACCGCTGCCGTTGTGGGTGTCAGGTGTTGTTCGGCGATATATGCGGTCACGTCATGACCTTTTTGTCCCCAGCCAAAAGCGGTGGAAACGCTGAGTACGAGAGCCGAAGCTGTGAAAAGTAATTTCTTAAGATTCATAGTAATAGCTATTATGTTTTTGTGTGTAATTATTGTTCTGCATTGCCGGTACGCGGCAGACGTATGGTGAATGTTGTGCCCACGCCGGGCGTGGAGGCGCTCACGTATATGCGTCCGTGGTGATACTGCTCGATGATGCGCTTGGCCAGCGCGAGACCCAGTCCCCAGCCGCGACGTTTGGTGGTATATCCCGGATTGAAAACGGTCTTGAAATTTTTGCGCGGGATCCCACGGCCCGTATCGGTTACGTCCACCACTACATCGCCATGGTCGCCGGGACGACAAGAGACACTGATTGCCCCGTGTCCGTCCATAGCGTCCACGGCGTTCTTTATCAGGTTTTCCATAACCCACTCGAGCAGCGGTGCACACGCGCTGACGGGCATAGGCGTCGGAGCATATTCAGCCGTAAGGCTGATGCGTCCGCTGACACGCGTCGCCATATAGGACACGGCGCTACGCACAATATCGGCGGCATCGGCCGGCTCCATATTCGGTTCCGAGCCAATCTTTCCGAAGCGTGACGCTATGGTTTCCAAGCGTTTGACATCCTTATTCATCTCGCCGACCGTATCAGAATCCACACCCATTTCGGGAAGCAGCTCCATCCACGCCATCAGCGACGAAATAGGCGTACCCAGTTGGTGAGCGGTCTCCTTCGACAGGCCCACCCACACCTTATTTTGCTCGGCTTTCTTGGTCGAAAGCACCGCGTAGTACACTATCAGTAAGAATATTATCATCACCACCACCTGGATGTACGGGTAGAAGCTCAGGCGCTTGAGCAGCGTCGAATCCTCGTAATACAGATGCTGGTTTTCGCCCGGAGCGATGGCGATATCAATGACGTTAGGGCCGTGCGACAGTGCTTCGAGACGTCCGTGTAGATACTCGGCATTGCGCGGCGACAGAGCCAACGGATTGAGCGTATCCACCGGGTCGGGCAGGTCGAAGTTGCGATGGTTGAGGATATTGCCTGCGTCATCGGTCAGCAGCACCGGAATGGTCGTATTGCTTTCGATGATACGCAGCAGGAAGTCAATATCTATCATCGGCGGTGCCGGGGCGCCGTCTTCACTCTGAGCCGCTATTTGTTCGGCGGCACTGAACTGGTTGATAATCTCCTTGGTGGCATCGGCCCAAATCTCCATACGCTGTCGCTCCTGCACGGCAAGGTCCTTGACCAAATTATTGGATACATATAGGAACAACGCCACGAC
>CAVEDT010000150.1:0-1277 GCA_963614475.1 Roseburia faecis | reverse complement strand
CGCCACGACAATGGCGGCCGTCAGCAAGAATGCAATCTTGCCGTAGCGGCGTATATCGTATATATTGGACAGATGTTTCATAAGCGGCTATTGCAACAATAGGTACGACAACGACAGCAGGGCCAGCAGCGCGGACAATCCCTTGGCCACACCGCGGCGCAAACACAAAGCCACCAGCGACACGACCGTCGGTACGGCGTATGCCACCACGGCCTGCTTGTCTACGTAATAAGTCATAGTGTACAGCCGTTTATCATCAATAGCGCAAAGCGCAACAACGCCCAATACGCACAGCAACAAAATATTGAGCAAGATAGCCCATACGCTGTGTCGGCGCCGTGGCTGCGGAATGATTGCCGTATGCTCGGCATCGCTGAATGATGCAAAAAACTCGGATACAGAAGGCGTGCGATGCGTCATGTCATAAGTCATGGCAAGCGCTATGGCCGCATTGGCGTACGACGGAATGGTCGGCACATTAATGCTTTCGGGATGGTCGCGTACCTGCTCGGGGCGCGGCGGAGTATTGCCCGTGAGCATCTTGACCGCCGTGGCTGCCAGCGAATACACATCGCTGCGCACACCGGGCTCGGCTCCGCGTACACTCGCGTATTGCTCGGGGGCGGCGTATCCGTGGCTGACGGCCGCCACCGTTCGGTCGTTGTCCGTGACTATGCCGGATGGGCCGACGCTGCGCGACAAGCCGAAGTCTATCAGCACTATACGACCGTCATCGCCCATGATTATATTATCCGGCTTGACGTCCAAGTGCACTATGCCGTGGCTGTGCAGGTAGGCCAAAGCCGAGGATATTTGGCGAAGGACTTCCACCGTAGCGGCATACTCCAAGGTGTGACGACGCACAACTTCCTTGAGATTTAGGCCGCTTACACGCTCCATCACCATATACGCCGTGCCGTTGGCGCGAAAAGTATCGTACACGCGCACTATGGAGGGATGATGACATCGCGCGATGTTATTGCTCTCACTGATAAAACGTTCGCGCAATTTAGCCACCATATCTATCTTGGACAGGTCGTCCACAATAAGCGCCCCCGAAGCGGCATCGCGACGGCAAAGGTCCGAGGGAAACAATTCCTTGACAGCGAATGCATTGCCGTCCGCATCCTCCGCCGCATACGTTATGCCGAATCCGCCCGTCCCGAGCACACCGCGCAGGGTGTATGTATGGCCGTCGGCGCCGTGCAGCGTCGTACCTTCGGGAAGCGCATCATCGTTGCCAAACATTGCGTATCAATGCGTTAGTGCAATAATAT
>CAVEDT010000149.1:0-4708 GCA_963614475.1 Roseburia faecis | reverse complement strand
CACTTCCTCCATCGGCTATACGCTGGAATACGCGCCGTGCTACAACGGCAATATCGCCAAACGCACATGGGACGAGGGTGACTACGCTTACAGCTACGATGCGCTCAACCGCCTGGAATCCGCCGTGTTTACCCCGGCGGATGGGTTGGCAGACAGACCCGGCATCGAGAGAGATCGCATACCCGACTTCTCGGTATATTACAGCTACGATCTGCGCGGCAACATGACCAACGTTGTGCGTTACGGTGTTGTTGACGCCGTCAGCGACTTAGATCGCGTGGAGACCTTCGGCACGCTTGACGAGCTGTCCTGCGCCTATGACGGCAACCGACTGAGCAACATCACGGCCATGACAGATGCTTTGCCGTTCGATGGCGTCACCGGGCTACACGCCGACGGCGAGTTCGAACTGTCGTACAATGATGCAGGCGATATGGTGTCGGACTCCTCGCGCGGACTGCTGTACACGCGTTGGAATGCCGACGGCCACCCGATGCAGTACGACCTCGAAGGCGGACACAGACAATATCTGTATTGGGATGCGCTGGGCAACCACCTGTACACCTCCTACGAAACATCCGTGGCGCCCGTTTCCGCGGGCAGCCTTCCCGGGCGCACGCGGCGCACATCCGTGCGCGCGTACAGTGGTGACGGCCACGTCTTGCGCGGCGGCGCCGGCAACTCCGTTGCCGACACGCTTGAGATGCTGCGCTTCGCCGGCGGCTACTTCGACGCCAAACTCGTGCCCCACTACTACATCACCGACTACCTCGGCAGCAACATCGCCGTCATCCGCTCAGACGGCACCATCGTCCAGTCCGCCACCTATTACCCCTACGGCGAACCCCACCGCGACCCTGCGGCCGATGCCGGCATCAGCATTGCGGAACCCGGACAATCGACGACAAGTGCCACATTCTCCAATCCCTACCTCTACGGCGACAAGGAGTATGTCCGCCGCGACGGCCTGCGCGAGTACATTTACGGCGCCCGCATGTGCATCCCCTCTCAAACCCGGTTTAATGGCATGGACAGGTTGTGTGAAAAGCATCCCGATCAGTCCCCGTACCTATTCTGTGGTGGAAATCCAATACGGTACGGCGATGATTCGGGTAATGACTACCACGTAAAGGTAAACCACGAAGAGCAGACAATCACAATTTCTGCCGATTACTATGCGTATAAAAGTGATGCAGCGTCCGTAACAGCAGCCATTGGTTTTTGGAACGACCTCAGCGGACAATACACGATGGATGGCTACACGGTCAACTTTGCTCTGACATACCACGAGGCCGACCCATATATAGCTTCAAATGGAGAGGAATTGGAACAGCGCAAATCTATAACTTATGCAATGAAAGATGACAATGTCGGCAACTTGTATATGACTGTGCCAAAAATTCCAAACGACAAGGAAAATACGGTTTCTGCAGGATCGTATTCAAACAGGTTGATAAAGATATCAGAAGCAGACGGAGTAGAACTTACCGGACCTCACGAAGTAGGACACTCTTTGGGATTATTACACTCTGCAATTGCCGGTCTTATGTATCCGTACGGGAACTCTCCCGAACGGACAAAGGATGTATCCATATCTGAAATAAGGGCCATGATTGAAAATGCCATTACAGGAGTTGTTCCAAAAGACGAGAATGGAACAGAGGTGGGCAAAGGACATTTGGATAATGAAGAAATCAAAAAAATAGAATGGAAATATGAAGTCACAAAAGCTCAATAGTATTAGGCGCAAACGGACATTTATTGCAATGGTGATGTCGCTAAGTGTTATGATGTGTTTTACACAAACGGCATTAGTTAAAGACAAGGCTACGCCGGATGAGTATCCGGAAGGTTTTACTAATCGTTTTTTTAATGATGATGGTGGCGTTAATATTTATCTGTTAGATTCCGTATATCAAGCAAATATGACTTTCCTGCTTGGGAAAAAGACGCTACACCCATACATTATAGTAGATATTGATAAAGCCAACCTCTCCTATAATATCACCGAAAAAGAACTAATAAAATCTCCATATTGCTATCTGACCATAGCATCATCCGGTTTGTTTTTTCTTGAGAACATGTTCTACCCCGGGCCTATACCAATTGCAGGGAGAAAAGACAGTACAGATATTATTTATAAAGAGTATTGGGACTTTAGTGATTGGGTTGAAACAAAGTTATGGTGGATATATGAAAGGATAGGCTTTTGGGATGAAGAGGATCTCAAAAAAAGCCCATACGAGAACTTCTATGTCGTGCCATTTAACCCGCCGACGAACAAAGCTGTATTGTGCATGATGAAAGCAAAACTCATAAATAGATTTACCGGCATTATCATGTGTGTTGACTATGTTTCTAAAGACCCATCCAAGCCGCTCACGTCAGTGCCTGACGATGAACGTATAGCACCATACAAATTTGATAATCCCGAGGTTTTTTACAAGGTACTATTCCCATACGCCGAAAAATAGCCTTTCCGAATATCCCTATAGTAAGACAAGTAGGCTCCGGGCAATAACCGATTAGCCTACTTGTCTTATCGTTTTGTTGAGTAGTTTATGTCCGGGATTACTCGCCGAGGATGGTGGCGACGATGCGACGTGAGCCGCCGTGGTTGCGGAACTCGCAGAGGTATATGCCCTGCCAAATGCCCAAGTCGAGATGCCCTTCCGATATTGGGAGCGTGAGCGTGGAGCCTACGATTACCGCTTTGGCGTGAGAAGGCATATCGTCCGAGCCTTCATCCGTATGCAGGTAGAAAGGCGCGTTCTCGGGTACGAGGCGGTCGAATATGGCGGCGAGGTCGCGCCGCACGTCCGGGTCGGCATTCTCGTTAAGCGCCAAAGCGGCCGAAGTGTGCTGTATCAGCAGGTGCAGCAGTCCCGTACGGGGCAGTGGCGGCAGTTGTCGCAGTACGTCCGAGGATATGAGGTGGATGCCGCGCGGGTAGGGGCGCAGGGTGATATGAACTTGCTTTATCATAAGTCTTTTTACGGATTTCAGGTGAGGCGAGGCGCGCGTGCAGATACGGCATTGGCGGTTGCCTCTCTTGGGGGTTATGAAACGCCGAGGAGCTCGATGTCGAACACCAGGGTCGATCCGCCGGGGATGCCCGGCTGATTGAAGCGACCGTAGCCCTGCTCGGCCGGGATATAAATCTCCCAGCGGTCGCCTACGTGCATCTGCTGCAATGCTATAATCCATCCGGGAATAAGCTCGCGCAGACGGAAAGCCGGAGCGACGCCCGAGCGGCTGCTGTCAAAGGTCTTGCCGTTGATGGTCCGGCCTGTGTAATGAGCCACTACTACGCTGCTGCGATTGGGCTTGGGCCCTTTGGAGTTGCCGCTTTTGATGACTTTGTAAAGTATGCCCTTGTCGAGGGCCGTAACGCCCGGCTCGGTAGCCTTGTCCCTGAGCCATTGGCGGTTTCGTTCGATGTATTCCTGCTTGGCCATGGGCTATTTGTCGCTGTCAAAACGTGTGGCCATAGGTGCCACCATATCCATACGTGTCACGTCCGGACACACCGGAACGATGGATGTGTATCCTTGAGCGAGCCAATACTCGTCCGTGTCGGTGGCTTCTGGTTCTTCGTTGCAGAAACGCCCGGTGAGCCAATAGAACGGATTTTGATGCGGGTCGACAAATCGCTCGAATTCCTCGCTCCAATGTCCGCGAGCGGCGCGGCATGTGCGCACGCCCTTGGGAACGATATGTGCCGGGATATTGATATTCAGAGCCGTAAAGTCCGGAAGCCCATGGGCTACGATGTCAGCGGCCAGCCGAGCCACCTGCGGCGCCGACAGCGAGAAATCGGCTGAGGGCGAATGGTGCAGCAAGGAGAATCCTACGGCTGTGATGCCGTTGGTGCATGCCTCCATGACCGCGCCCATAGTGCCCGAATAGGTCACGGCGTTTCCGCTATTGCTGCCGTGATTGATGCCCGAGAATAGGAAGTCCGGGCGGCGCGGCATTACTGTATGCAATCCCAGCTTGACGCAGTCCACCGGCGTGCCTGAGACGCTGAATACTTGAGCTTCGCCGTAATCGGGATGTCGGCGTATGCGCAGCGGCCCATCCACGGTCAACGCCGACGACTGCCCCGATTGGGGACGCGCCGGTGCCACTATAATGACATCGCCCAAAGGCATGGCGGCATCGGCAAGTGCGCGTATGCCTGCGGCCTCGACGCCGTCATCGTTGGTTATCATTATCAAAGGTCGTTCCATAGTCGTGTCGTATTGATTTTAGCGTTCGGCACGAGCACCGTGCCGACATCGCGTTTGCGTATGCAAAGGTACGCATTTTTGACGACAACATCCGTACGGAGGTCTCGACTGTCTCCGGAGGTTGTGCCATGACCGGACTGTGATGCAAAGCGCTAAAATGTCCCGGAGCGATTAAAAAATCCCGATAAGCAAAAAAATAAGAGCCGATGGAATGGCTGTAAGCGAAAAAAAATTCGTAAGTTTGTAGAACAAAACGAGGGACTTCGGACGCACAACGCGGCCGAAGCCTTCGAACGTATATTGAAAAGTAAGGCAATAATCACGCTAACAGCATAATAACTCCCACTATTATGGCGAAATTGCAGCTATATATAACCCGGTCGATGGGGACGTTCAATTCGCAATTGAACCTCAATCCCAACGAGGATGTACGCTCGTATGTCAAGGACGTACGCGGTGTATTGTCGACCATGGAC
>CAVEDT010000148.1:0-4730 GCA_963614475.1 Roseburia faecis | reverse complement strand
ACGATGACACTCCGCCGGAACGAATAAAACAAATGCTGCCCTTCTACTACAAAAATTCTCGCGAGTAATCCCGCGAGATTTTTTTTGTCCTGACAAGTCGGCTTGTTTCGGATGCTTACATATTTGCCGAAGCATGTCCGGCGGCACTCCGGCCGAATATTGACAAGAGCACGAAGTCCGATAATGACAAGCACGACAAAACGGCAGGGCCTCGGAAGCGTGTCATCTTCGAGGCCCTGCCATTTGCTATTTTTTTCGTCTTATCCGAAATTGTCAAAGTGTATGCTCTCCGGATCAACGCCGAGGCTGTCAAGCAGTGATACCACAGCCTTGCTCATCGGGCCGGGACCGCACATATAGTATTCGATGTCTTCCGGCGCGGGATGGTTCTTGAGATAGGTGTCGTACATCACTTGGTGTACAAATCCGGGTGTATATTTGACTCCGGCGGCATCGGCTGCCGGGTCGGGACGATCCAACGCAAGGTGGAACTTGAAGTTAGGAAAGTCTTTCTCAAGTTGCAGAAAGTCTTCAAGATAGAATACTTCGTTGAGTGCTCGCGCTCCGTAGAAGAAGTTCATAACTCGATCGGTGGTATGCAGAGTGCGAGTCATATGCATTATTTGGGCACGAAGAGGCGCCATTCCGGCTCCGCCACCTACCCACATCATCTCGGCCTTGCTTTCAAAGTTGGGGAAGAAGTCGCCGTAAGGGCCGCTCATAATCACCTTATCCCCGGGCTTGAGCGTGTAGATGTATGACGAGGCTATGCCGGGCGAAACGTTCTGGAAACCGACCTGTGGTTTGGGCTTGAACGGCGGAGTGGCGATACGTACCGTCAGCATTATACGGTCTCCCTCGGCCGGATAGTTGGCCATGGAATAGGCTCGTATGGTGGGTGTATCGTTGTGACATTTGAGGTTGAAGAGGCCGAAGCGCTCCCACGCGGGCAGATATTCATCTCCGATAAGGCTCTTGTCTATATCCTTGTCATAATCCATGCTATATGCCGGGATCTTGATTTGGGCATACGAGCCGGGGATGAAGTCCATGTGTTCGCCCTCGGGAAGTTTGACAATGAATTCCTTGATGAACGTGGCCACGTTGCGGTTGGAGATGACAGTACATTCCCATTCCTTGACGCTGAGTACGCTGGCCGGTACTTGGATGGCAAGATCGCCTTTGACCTTAACCTGACATCCAAGGCGCCAGCCTTCTTTCTGTTGTCGGCGGCTGAAGTGGACGACTTCGGTGGGCAAAATATCTCCCCCACCCTCGGTAACGCGTACGCGACACTGACCGCAGCTGCCTTTACCGCCGCAGGCGCTGGGCAGAAATATGTGTTTGTCGGCGAGGGCGGACAGCAGCGAGGTTCCGCTCTGTACGGTCTCTTTGCGCTCGCCGTTGTTGATATCCACGGTGACATTGCCTGTCTTGACCATGTATTTTTTTGCTACCAATAGTACGGCCACCAGTAGTAGCGTTATCAGTAGGAATACGGCAACCGTGACGAGTACCGTCTGCATTGTCGGAGATATTACCAGTAATGGTAGTGTGTTCATAGTTGTATCAAATTTTGATGCCGAGGAAGCTCATAAAGGCCACTCCCATCAAGGCTGTGATAATAAATGCGATGCCGACACCGCGCAAAGGCGCCGGGATATTGTTGTGATGAGCCAGACGCTCGCGGATGGCGGCGATACCGCAGATAGCCACGAGCCAGCCGAGACCCCAGCCGAGACCGGCGCACAGAGCCATACCCGTGTCCACGTAGTCACGCTGTTCCATAAACAGCGATCCGCCGAGTATGGCGCAATTGACGGCTATCAGTGGCAGGAAGATTCCGAGCGAGTTGTATAGCGCAGGCGTATATTTTTCTACCGCCATTTCGACAAGCTGAGTAATGGAGGCTATCACGGCGATGAACATTATCAGCGACAGGAAGCTCAAGTCAACATCTGCATACTCGGGACCAAGCCATGCCAAGGCTCCGGCCTTGAGGACGTATGTCTCGAGAAGATAATTGACAGGCAGAGTGACAGCCAGCATAAAGGTTACGGCGATGCCCAACCCGAAGGCGGTCTTGACATTTTTGCTCACCACAAGAAAGGAGCACATGCCAAGGAAGTAGGCAAATATCATATTGTCGATAAATATCGACCGTATAAACAGATTGAAATTTTCCATTGTATTCTCGGTGTGTGTGTTTTATTTCAGGATTCCTGCAAGTCTTTGTTGCGGCTGCGGTGTATCCAAATGATGACGGCCACCAATATCAATGCCATAGGCGGCAAAATCATCAAGCCATTGTTTACATACCCGTGATCGTAGCACCACTGAGGCACCACCTGCACGCCGAAGAGCGTGCCGCTACCGAGCAATTCGCGAAAGAAACCTACTACGGCCAATATTATGGCATAACCGATGCCGTTGCCAACGCCGTCAAGGAATGACGGCCACGGCCCGTTGCCCATAGCAAAGGCCTCGAGGCGTCCCATAAGTATACAGTTGGTGATTATCAGTCCAATGAATACCGAAAGCTGGCGACTGACATCGTAGTCGTAAGCCAACAGGAACTGGTTGACTACAATCACAAGCGCTGCCACCACCACCAATTGGACGATGATGCGGATATTTGTAGGTATTGTGTTGCGTATCAGCGATATGATTACATTACTAAACGCAAGTACGACTATCACCGAAAGTCCCATGACTATCGCCGGTTCGAGTTTGGCGGTCACGGCCAGTGTCGAGCAGATGCCCAACACCTGAACTATCACCGGGTTGTTCTTGGAGAATGGATTGAAGAATATCGCTTTATAATCTGTCTTAGGCATAGCTTCTATTATTTGTCACGTAGCGATTCTAAGTAAACTTTGTAGGGGCGAAGGCAGTCGTCAAGCATTGCCGAGACGCCTTTACTGGTGATGGTACCGCCGGAGACGGCGTCCACATAATCGGCTCCGCCGGTAGGTTTCCGGCCTTTTTTCAGCACCTGTATGGGGGCAAAATCATTCCCATGGAACAATTGTTTGCCCTTGAACTGCGCCGAGAACCACGGCTCTTGTATTTCCGCGCCGAGCCCCGGTGTCTCGCCTTGGTGGCTGAAGTACGCACCATATACCGTCGAGCCGTCGGCATCGAGCGCTATGTAACCCCAGATAGGTCCCCATAGTCCGGCGCCATACGCCGGAATGATGTATTTGACTTCTCCGTCTGAAAGTGTACATTCGTATATAGGTAGCTGACGTTGAGTGGCATCCGCAATTTTGGTCTGCGCAGATACGTCCACGCCGAAGGCATCTGTGCCGACGATTTCGCCTCGGGTATTGACCACGTGCTGAGCCGTGATGTATCGGCCGAAATCCTCTACGACGCTATCCTCGTCAGGGGTAATATGCACGGATGCAAGGATTTGTTTCATCTTGTCCGCGTCGGCATTGTGCTGTTGCAGAGGCTTAAGTACCATAGCGGCCAAGGCCAGGATGGCACCTACGGCCACAACGATACAACTGATATATACGACCGTGTATGTATTACTGTTCTTGTTCATTGCCTTGTTGTGTTTTGTGTAATGGAGCGACGGCGACGACGACGGATATTGGCTTGTACGACAAAGTAGTCTATCAGCGGAGCAAATGCATTCATCAGCAGTACTGCAAGCATCGCACCCTCAGGATAACCGGCATTGTATGTACGTATCAACACCGCAATCACGCCTATAAGAAAACCGTAGACATACTGGCCTTTGCGCGTACGCGCCGCTGTCACCGGGTCGGTAGCCATAAATACGGCCGCAAAAGCAAAGCCGCCGAAGAGCAGCTGGTCAACCGGAGACAGATAGGAAGCCGGATACGTCGGAGTGGCGCACACATTGGCAAGCCAGCCCATAGCCAGACCGCCGAGTACGACACTGAGCATTATGCGCCACGAGGCCACACGTGTCATCAGCAGCACGGCAGCGCCTATAAGGATGCACAGCACCGAGGTCTCACCGAAGCTACCGGGAATCAAGCCAAGGAAGGCATCCCATGCGGATATGGGAGCGCCGTCTATACCTTGAAGTACAAAGTTGCCGTCGGTAGCCGAAGCTATCTGACCCAGCGGCGTGGCGCAGCTGAAACCATCGGCAAGAGCGTCACCCACGCCGAGCATCGAACCATGCAATACAAAGACCGTATCGCCGGACATTTGTCCCGGATAGGCAAAGAAGAGGAAGGCTCGTGCGACCAAGGCCACATTGAAGATATTGTATCCCGTACCGCCAAAGACTTCCTTGGCAAAAATCACGGCGAAGGCCGTGGCCACTGCCACCATCCATACGGGCGTACCTACGGGTAAAATCAACGGAATCATCAGACCCGTCACAAGAAATCCTTCTTGAATTTCCTCGCCACGCCATTGAGCAAAGGCAAATTCGATGCCCAGGCCTACGGCGTAAGTCACAACCACACATGGAAGTATGGCCAGGAAACCGTAGAGCATCAGGTCCCAGAACGGGAATGACGTCGCTCCGGCGGCCAGCCAATGCTGATAGCCGGTATTGTACATTCCAAAAAAGAAACACGGCAGCAATGCGACAATCACTATCGTCATTATGCGCTTACTGTCAAGGGCATCATGTATCTGCGCACCCCGTGCAGCCGCTGTTTGGCGCGGCGTGAACAGGAAGGTGTCCATGCCCTCATATACCGAGCGGAAAGCGTGCAGACGCCCACCCTCCTCAAAGG
>CAVEDT010000147.1:4165-4777 GCA_963614475.1 Roseburia faecis | reverse complement strand
GGCGAGACTATGACCTTATTGAAAGCATCGTCCAGGTTCACATTTTCGTCAAAATACAATTCAAGCCGCGCGGGTGTTACGCCGGTCTGCCCGGGCATAGGTGTCGAGCGCACAAATACCGGCGGCTGATAGTCGCGCGGTCCTCCTTCGGGATTGCCTATGGATGCGCAAGCGCCCATCAGCACGGCGAGTACTATTGCCGCCACCGTCATGGGCAGCACGTACATTCCGCTGTATTTCGTCTTATCGTGTTTCGTCTTAGCGTTCTCGTTGTTCATAACCACAAAATTACAATTTTTTCGGCAGATAGCGCATACGATGCGACATATTAGGCTCGGCATTATGTGCGACAAAAGGTGACAAAAGGCCGCGACCGACGCGACCTTGCGGACATGACTGTCCGAAGGTTGCGACGGTCGCGGCTTGTCGGTGAAGGTCTCAGTCAGATCGCCGTACCCCGGTGGGATCAGGCGTCTGTCGACCTTGGCTGTGCGATATTATTTCTTAATCCACTTGATAGCGGACGAGTTGGCATCGGCAAGGCGCACGATGTACATACCTGCGGGCAGTGCTTGCAGCGACAGCTCGCCGGCGGCATCGGCTACGCCATAG
>CAVEDT010000147.1:0-4122 GCA_963614475.1 Roseburia faecis | reverse complement strand
TAGTGTACGGCAGCGCCGGCAAGGGTGTAGACATTGACAGCACATGCGCCGCATCCGGTGTGGAGCATGGACTCAGCGTCGATATATGCGGCTGCGTCTGTATCGGCAGTAACGTCATTGACGCCTTCGGTCGCGGAGTATACAAAGCTGCGGACGGGCGAATCGGCTGTATTCTTTGTGGCATTGTCTACGTAGTATGCAGCACGAGTCTTGCAGTAATATGTTTTGCCGTCAGTGAGGGCTTTACCGCTAATCTTGATTTCGCCGAGAGCCTTGGTCATAGTCTCGAAGTCGCGCAAGGTGACCGAGTACGATGTACGGCCGAAGGAGGTCTGGGATGTCGAGATGTATATGGTCACAGATGCAAGGCCGCTCCATTTCTCGATGGTGAGAGCCTCGTTAAGGTGGATTGTTGCGCCGTCGGAAGCCGGATTTGTAAAGCCGGGAGCGATGTAGTCGGTACGATTGACTGTGGTGAACGTAATAGGCTCGCTGTCGGTCTCATAGCTTCCGACCGTCGTGGTCAACTTGGCTGTGTAGGTACGTCCCGTGCGGAGCACTTCGGCGGGTACGGTAACGCTGTTGGCCGGGCCGTCATACACATATACTTCGGACGATCCGTCAATTATAACCATGTGGTGCTTGACTTCCTGATCGATGTCGACCTTAGTCCATGAAATGGTGGGTGTGGCCGATACGCCGGTAGCCTTGTCGGCAGGAGCAGTGAACGATATACGGCCGCCCTTGAAGGATTGCACATCGGAGAGTGCATCAGTCATATTGGTACCGATGGAGCGCACGCGCCAGTAGTAAGTCTTTCCGTTTTCGAGGTGAGGCAGGTTCATCGAGGATGCGGTGTTGCCGGCTGCGTCAAAGAGCGCGATGATGTGGCTCATATCGGCCTTATCGGACACTTCGATGCGGCTGCGCGAGGCGTTGCCGTTCCACTTGAAGGAGAAAATTTCGGGAGCGTCTTCGCCGTTGACGGGGTAAGTGAGCGTGGCCTTGGTTCCGGTGACGGTCTTGCCTCCGGCAGTCACTGCAGAGTATTCGTTACCGTAGCGGTCGTATACACATACAGCCCATTTGTATCCGGAAGCCATATCGGCCGGAATTTCGTAGGAATTGGTGTACGATATGCCCTGGAGGTACTCGCGCTGGCAGGCGAAGGCGGCTTCACCCACGCTTTCGGGGAAAGCGTATACGGTGTAGCGCATACCGGGAACGGCATCCCATGTCAGGGTTGTACCCGAGGCGGCTACATTGGTCACCATTTTGGGCGCCCAAATGTATTCCCAAGTGCGGATAGGCGTCAGTGCCTTGTTCAGGAAAACTTCTTGAGCCATAATTTGGCCGAAAGTCTGTCGCTTATCGCCGTATTTCTCATTGTAGTTGACAAATTCGCCGTAGTGGAAGAATACCATACCGTTGGCATCATAGGTGTTGGCCAGACGTGCGGTGTTCGTTTCGCGAACATACTCGGCCACCTTGTCGTTGGCGATATTGGAGAGGGTCACCGAGGGGTAGAAATGGCGGTCGAAGTGACGGACTGCTACGCCATACCAGTTGGAGAGTTCGGAAAAACGATTAGGCCAATAGATCTGAGGCGACAGAAAATCGATATCACCGGCGTTGAGCCAGCTCATCGGGTCGGAGAAAATTTTGTCATACTGCCAGTCGCCGGTGACGGATGTCAGGCCGTATTTAGCGATGTCCGGAGGACAGGCAACGCCGGCAGGCGAGATGCCGAAAGGAAGGTAGGGCTTCACCTTCTTGATGGCCTTATTTACGACTTTCACCATATTATTGATGTTGTTGCGACGCCAATCGCCAAGGTTCATCGTGCCGCCGGCAGCGGTGTATGCCGAGTATTGTGTAGCGTCCTGATCGGCGCCCATGCCGGAGGGATAGAAGTAGTCGTCATACACCACGCCATCGACGTCATAGTTGGTGACGATTTCGGTGACTACATCCACGATGCGTTGTGTCACCTCGGGTATACCGGGGTTGAGATAAATTTCCTTGCTGTTACGTACCAGCCAATCGGGATGTGAGGTCTCGTAATTCAGGGGATTATTTCCACCATAGAGACTCGTCGTTCCCGAATAGCGATAGGGATTGAGCCATGCATATACTTCGATACCTACGGCATGAGCCTCCTCAAGAAGCATTTGGAAGGGGTCGGCGAGGGGCGTTCCGCCACGCGTACCGGCCACCTGGTGTCCCCATGGTTCGTACGACGACTTATACATTGCATCGCAATTGGGACGCACGTGGAAGTATATAACATTGATGTTTTGGTCTTTGAACTGCGCAAGTTTTTTCTTGAGGAAGTTGCGCTGAAAGGTGACCTGGTAGTCGGAGGTCAACGCATTCGAAGGCCAGCCGGAGCTAAGGTATGCAGACAGCCACATCGCACGGTGTTCGCGCGCCGGCATATTCTGTGCCTCGGCGGGCAGTGTCGGTGTAGCCATCACCATAGCCAAGAGGGCTGCGGCTATTTTCAGTGAAATTTTCATTAATTGATGTATTAAGTGGGTTTCCGGGGTTGGTTATTATTCGTGGTTGAATTCTACAGACAATAGTTTCCGATGCTGGTTTCCGATGCTGCAAACAGGCAGATTCGGCTATGGCTTTATGAACTTTTTCATGAAGCATTATATGCCTTACGAAGCAGCCATGCGTTATAACGATATATGCCTTATTAAGCGATATGCCTTACGAGACCTTCGATGAAGCCTTGCCAAGACATTTCGGATGCCTCCCAAAGGACAATCCTAACCGGCATCGAATGACGTTATTAACCGAACGCCAAGCGTATTATAAAGCAAAAGGCGGCTGCCGCCACGCTATTGTGGTGGACAGCCGCCTTTTGACTTAAGATGCTAATGTCTTAGAAGAGTTTGCTCTTGTGGGGGTTGATACAGATGCCCATACCAAGGTCGTTAGCGTCACCGTAGTGTACAACAGTTTTGGTAGTGGGATCATAGTAGCAGATACCGGCAGCAATCTTGGAGCTATCCTTGGCATCGGGACGGAAGCAGAAGTATACGCGTCCGGTCTCTTTGTCCAAAGCGAGCTGACAAGTGTAGATACCTTCGTCGGAAGTGGTGTTGCCTGCATCGGCTTCCATAGCGACGAACTTGGTATAGCTCTTTTCTTCACCGGGATCGGTGTAAGAGGGCAGTTCGTAGGCGGTGAAGCCTTTTTCCGAACCGATACGCCAGATGTACATAGCCTTGCGTGTTTCGTCGATGACCATTGCACGGGGCTTGATACCGGAGAAGAGCACGGGCGCGGGCAGAGCCTTGGTCTCGGCTTCCTTCTGGGTGGCATATACGTCAGTTTCTTTGAAGCGATAGATACCGTTGCCGGAGTAGTTCTTAGCCCAGTACCACCATCCGTCGGACAGTTTCTGGTGAGCTACGTGGATGGCACCGTAAGCGATACCACGGCCGTAGAAAGGTATCAGGTTGTTCTGAACCATATAGCTGTCGCGGTTGTAGGTGCTGCCCGAGAGAGCCTTGCCTTGTACTTCGCCACGAGTCTTGAGTGCGACCTTGGAGATACCGGTGTTACGATCGCTGTAGTAGAGATATTCGCCGGCTGCGAAGCCCTGGAAGGGGTCTGCGAAGGCGGGACCGCCGACATTGGTGAGCACGGTGTTGACACCTGTGCCGTCGGGGCGCATGGCATCGATTTTACCGTCGCCGAGTACGCCGTTTTCGTCGTTGATGTAGTAGTACTGCTTACCGGCATCGAGGATATAAATCCAGCCTTCGGTGTTAGCCTTACCTTCTTCATCGGTTCCGGGGACATCGGCATATACGAGGTTGAAGCAGTTGTTGCCTGCGCTCACGCCCATATCGTACGGGAAAATCTTAGTACCCTTGGGCAGTGTGGTAGGATCGATAATCTTCATAGCCTTGATATTGCCGCCTTTCTCTGCGTAGTATAGTGTGGGCGCGGGGGTGTCGCAACCAACTTGTACGTTGAGATAAGTGTCTTCGAGACGACGGTTTTCGCCGTTGACATCAAACCATGTGGCAATCTGCACCTTTTGCGAGCCGATGTTTTTGAATTTCACGGCTTCGGGGTATTCGATATTGCCCTGTTCATCGG